>JAUUVJ010000385.1 GCA_030589605.1 Candidatus Hodarchaeota archaeon
CTAAAAAGTATTGGAAAAGACATTTTTTGAGGTAATATAAATGAAAACTCCAACCCTTATTGGAACGATTATTTTTATGCTTAGTTTATTAATAACGGCACTTGCAGCAGTACAGCTTTCGTTTTTTTTTCCCGAAATTACTGGTCAGTATTTTGAACTATTTTTCATCTGGATTTTGGGTATTGTTGGAGGTATTGGTTTAGGCTATGGAAATCGAGAGAGCTACGGCTACGATTCAGGAAGTAATGCCACTATCATTGGTGGAATTGGATTAGCAGGGACAATGGGTCTTGCTTTTTGGATGCTAGTACAGGGTTCACCACCAATACAGGCTGTAATTATTGCATTTGTAGCTTCTATTCTAGCAATCATAGGATGTTATATGATTGTTGTCTCCACTCAAGAAACTTATTAATAATAATAGGTTTTGTTTTCTAAAAAGTATAAAAAAACTGGATACTCTATTGCAGAGATATCCATATTTTAAACTATATCCTTCTTTTTTTTGAAGTTTAATTACAGAAAAAGTCATCTTAAGATTAATCTAGATAAATCCTTTTTCTCTCAAAATATTGGTTAAAGTTTGAGCAGTTTGATCATCAACACTATAAGTGACGCGGGTAGCTTTTTTATTGATATTTACCAATCTTCGTAAATCAATTGGAGTCCCAATAATGACGGCATCTGCGTCGGTATTATTAATCGTTTCTTCAAGGTCCTTAATTTGCTCTGCTCCATATCCCATTGCAGGTAGAACTTTCTTCAGGTGTGAGTATTTCTGGAAGGTTTCTTTGATGGAACGAACGGCAAAAGGGCGTGGGTCAATTATATCTGCCACTTGATTCTGTTCTGCTGCTACCATTCCTGCTCCATATTCCATGTCACCATGAGTAACTGTTGGGCCGTCCTCGACAACTAAAACTCTTTTTCCCGTGATTATTGTAGGATCTTCAACAGTTACAGGACTTTCAGCTTTGATAATTTTAGCTGTTGGGTTTTCTCTAGTAATAGTTTGGACTAATTCTTCAACATCTTCTTTTTTGGCTGTATCTACTTTGTTAATGATCACAATACTCGCAGCAAGTAAATTTGTATGACCAGGATAATAGGTCGTTTCATGACCAAGACGATGGGGGTCAGCTACAGTAATCCACAAATCTGGAACATAAAAAGGAAAATCATTATTTCCTCCATCCCATAAAATAACATCAGCTTCCTTTTCGGCTTCTTCTAATATCTTCCCATAGTCAACCCCTGCAAAGACCAAGTTCCCAGCAACAATGTGAGGTGCATACTCTTCTCTTTCTTCTATCGTGCATTCATGTTTATCTAAGTCTTTTAATTCTGCAAATCGCTGCCAAATTTGTTTACGTAAATCACCATAAGGCATAGGGTGTCTGATAATAGCTACACGTTTCCCATTTTCCCTTAAAATACGCCCCAATCGCCTAGAAACCTGAGATTTACCCGATCCAGTTCTAACAGCGCATATTGCTATTAAAGGTTTTTTTGATTTTATGCAGGTATTTTTGGTGCCCATTAATCTAAAATCAGCACCAATTGCCAGAATGAAAGATGCTTTCTTCATTACTTGAATATGAGATATATCTGAATATGATAAGATCACTTGATCGATTTGATGTTCTTCAATCAGTTGTGAAAGGTTTTTTTCATCAAAAATTGGTATTCCATTTGGATATTTGGAGCCAGCTAATTCTGGTGGATACGTACGGCCTTCAATATCTGGAATCTGTGTAGCAGTAAAAGCTACAACTTCGTATTTTTCATTATCTCGAAAATAAGTATTGAAATTATGGAAATCTCGTCCAGCTGCGCCTATTATTATAACTTTAATACGTTTCATTGGTATGTTTCCTGTTCAATGGGTGATAGCAATAGTGTTTTATGATAAGAGGTGTAAAACATTCGATTTTTAAAATATAGCATGGTCAGAGATTTTGATTAGTTCATAGTCATAGGGCATCATTTTTTAAATTAATGAAAAGTGGTTCTACCAGATAGTATGGAGGAAAATAAATGGTCTCTAGTCCTCAAGGATGGTCTAATTTACCTAAACCAGTAAAACTACTGGATATTTCTCTAGTTGGATACATAATCATTTTATCCGCTTCGGTTGTCTTATATTTGGGTTTTATCGATCAAACTGTACAAAATTTGATGCCGATTTTTCTAACATCTATTCTTCTATTATTTACATGGAACTTACGAACAAAAATATTGAAAAGTCCTGATCCAAATCTTCAAAAGCAACATTATTACAACTGGCTTGTAATTTGTTTACTCGCTACAATAATTATATTGATCGTTACATTAGTCTACCCTGTGACATATTAATCCTCTTGGAAGAAAAAAACACATTATTTAGTTAATAATCGAGTAGATTAATCTGAACAATTGAGATCACTCGTGATGACGTTATCCCCGGCTGAGTTGGATATCCCAACAATGATAGCATGAAGAGCCGTCTGAAGTGAAAAATTCCTTTTTCGGTAATTATAACAGAATTTGAGATGAAAAAGAATGAAAAGAGAGTTGATGGAAATTCTTGCTTGTCCAATATGTAAGAATCCTGATCTTGATTTACATGTTTTCAATGAAAATGAAAAAGAAATAGAAACTGGTATTATCGTTTGTAAAGAATGTAATCGCTATTATCCAATTAAAGGAACAATTCCTATTATGTTACCAGATGGTTTAAGGAAGGAAGAAGAGGATCTAGAATTTCTCACATCTTACAAAAAAAATATTCCTTCAAATGTACTAAAAAATGGGAAACCTTTTTCTTTATCAGACTAATTTAATATTGATTAATCAATTTCTAACAATACAATGATTAAAGATACGAATACGATCGGTTTATTGTTACTTTCGCAAGATGGTGTAATAAACTACTGGATTGATTGGTTTATAGTTTTTTTTCTGATTTCACACATGATCCTGATTGCAGATTCTGCACATACAACTTCACAAGCTCTACATTCAAAACATAAACTAGGTTCAGTGATTTTTACTATCCCTTTTTCTTTTTCAAAATTACCTTTTGATTTTACTAAAATTTCAGCAGGACAACTTCGAATGCATTTTAAACATCGTACACAAAGATTATGATCAATAAGAATTGTTGGAGGTATTACGGTACACCTCATTTTGTGAGCAGGGAACGGAGATCAATCAAAACTTTATCGATTTCATTATTAGCTTTACGAAGCTGTTTATTATAACTCATTTTTAGTTTTGCGTAGGCTTCTTTTCCAATTCTACCTTGATTTTTCTTTCGTTCCAATGAGTCTATATTTTTAAGAATATTTTCTCTATTAGCTTCAGCTACTTCTATGGATCTCATTGAAACACGATATCGAGGTCCTTCTTCTCCTAATTTTCTTGATGCCGTTACAATAGATTGGTCTGCACGTTTTTGTCTATTTTTTAGTAAAGTTTTGGTTTTTTCATATTCTCGTGAGCTAATATTCTTTGATTTGCGTTTTCGATCTAACCTGAGCATTTGTTCACGAATTGCGGTTTTTTCTTCATATGTTTTTACAAATTCTTTGATTAAATCTAATGGGATTTCTTCTATTTTTATAATTCTTCTTTTATATCCGAATGATAAATTCCTTATAATTGTATATGCAACCCCTATGATAAAAAACACAACACAGATTGAAAGAGGCATATATAAGGGATAAAATGGAGAAAGACCAAAGGTAAGTGTTATATCTTTGATACTAAGAGGAGTAAAGTCATCAAAAACAATTTTTAGTCCCTCTTTATTGAATAACCCTAGTAACTCTTTTTCACTTGTTCCGGTTATTTCTATTGGATAACGCGTTGTTGAATCTTCAATTCTTTCTACCATATCTGTACGATTATATGTCGATATCCAAGGTAATAATAATTTATACTCGAATTCACGTACAATCCAATTAAAGTTCATTGTTATTGGAATCTGTAATTCAATTTTTCCATTTCTCATATCTCTCGCTATATTACTTGATTTTTCTCGATATGAAAGAGAAAGATTGTATTCCTTTCCGGGATCTAATTGAATCCTAGGTCGAATTTGGATAATTTTTCTGCTCGTAGCTGTATCTCTTTTTGTAGATGCTGAAACATTACCATATTGGTCAAATAAAGAAAAATCCGTAGCTTCTTCAGGAACTTGAACTGAAAAGAATGGAAAAGTTGGTCCTCCAAGTGAAGTTGATAATACTGTTCCTGATTTTATTCCATTATTTAGTATTGTAAATTCATGTTCCGTTGTCACAGTCCCCCATTCTGATACAGTAACTTTAGTTGTTAGTTTTTTAAATTCTAGTCTTATTCCTCCATGATGGAA
>JAUUVJ010000341.1 GCA_030589605.1 Candidatus Hodarchaeota archaeon
GATCCTTAGCTGAACACATAAATAATTTGGAACAGTTAAATTTAGTTACATAATTATTTATATCAATATTACGCTCTTCTGATGTCGTTAGGTCGTATTTAGTACCAACTAATATGCGTGGAGTATCAGATTCAAGAAATTCTATCCATTCAGGAAGAGTAATTAAAGATGATATATCAGTTAGATCAAAGCATAAGATAGCTCCATCTGCTCCTCTACAATATTCCCTAAAGATACCCATGTTCTTAAATTGTTCTTGTCCCCCTAGATCCCATATTTGGATTTTCGTATTATCATTTTTAGAGTGGCTTATTGAGAAAATTGTTGTGTGAAACTCAACAGCGATTGTTTGTTTTGCTTTCGAGAAAAATGAATTATTAACAAAAGTTTTAGCAATTGTAGTTTTTCCAACTCCTCTTTCTCCTAGGATGATTAGTTTCAATGGTTTTCCAGAACCAGAATAAATCCTTTTAATAAAACTCATAAGAATGCAACCTCTAATCACTATTCAATTACTATTTGGATCAGATCAATTCAGACAATCTATCAGCTGATCTTTTCATATCGAGAAGTACTAGGCCTAATTTTGCTTTGATTTGAACAATAGCAACTAAAACAGCATGTTCACCAGCATTTCGTATAATAATCAATCCATCGGAACCAGTAATGATTACCTGTTCCATAGTTCCTCTCTTAAGTTCAATTACCACATGTTCAGAGAGAGATAGACTGGCAGCTGTCATAGCTGAAATTTGATCTTCATCAGTACCAGTATTTAGCAAACTAGCAATGGGTAACCCGTCCCTGGTGACTAAAACCAATCCTTCTATTTCAGGAATGCGACGCTGGACTGCTATCAGTATTCTTTCAATTTCTAATAAACGATTCGCAATATTTGTATTGTCATTTACTTCGACGTGCATAAGGAACATATCCTCTATATCTTGAAGAGTTCAGAATTTTGATAGAGAATTATCCTTTTAATGACCTAGAAATTTAGCTCTCGTAAATATCATAAATCACGGAACTTACAATATAAATGAAAAGAAATAATTTGAAACTGAGCCAGCTATCTTACATTCAATGAGGAATTGCAGTACTTACAAGTGATTTCTTCTTCCTCAATAGATTCATTTGTTTTACCACATACATGACAGCATATAAAAACTTTTTTCGGACCTAAGTTTCCTAAGGTTCCTGTGCCAGTAAGAACTATCTTTTCAGCTTGTTTTCGCATTTTTAAAAATAATTTGTTCTCAGATTCGCTTAAATTTTTCAAAGAAGTTTTGAGAGCGTTAACATTAGTAGCTTTCTCTTTTTCGAGAGTTTTTCTCTCGAAATATTTCTTTTTTTGTGCAGGGGTCATTTTCACTAATTGTTGCAACTCTTTTAATCTTTCATTAAACTTGTTTCGACTAATAAGAGGCAATGTAGCTAAAAATTCAGGTGTGTAAGATTTCAATTGATTGAGAGTCATATCTGCAAAGTCAATAATAAAGGAATTAGGCGATTTATTATTCTCTGTACTAATAAGGGATGATGGTGGGGGTGGTGGAGGTGTTATATTCTTTTTGATCTCAAGTGAGTGCGCTTGTATTGAAGATAAATCTTTTCTAATCGTTTTTATTTCGATTTGAATATCTTTTCGTACAGTTTCAAGAATTTCCTCTATAATTTCGCTCATAGATTCCTTCGAAATTGTTTTAGAGGATTTTTTTTCTCTTTTTTCTGATTTTATGCTTCTAATTTTAGCTTCTAAATCTCCAATACGTCCAACTAAAGGTATCAAATCTCCATTTTTTGCTGCTGTAATAAATTCCTCATTTTCAGCATGAACTTGTTCCCTTTTGAGATTACAATCAAAGCAGATTCCAGAGATAAGTTCATCCTTCAAAGATTGATTTCCACAATCACGACATATTTTGAACATCCCTCCAATATCCGTGAGAACTTTGTCCAATCCTAGGTTAAAGCTACTCTCTCCCTGATTTTTATCTATATTAACCTTCTTATTTAATCCGAAATCTTGTTTATCCTGTTTTATCTCACTTTTAACGAGTACATTTTCATTTAACTTGCCTAGTTGTGTTAATACCTCTTCTAGGTTTTTAAATGGATTTTTTAGAACACTTCCGACCGAGGTGAGCTTTTTTCTTCCTTTTTTTTCAATATGATCTATCATAAAACTCACTTCATGGGTGTTCTAAAGAACGAGCCTGTCTAATGAAAGTACGAGCAGCTGTGCGTTCAATCGAATCAGTTTCTTTCTGGCTTTCATTGACTACAACAGACACGATCTTTGTTAGAAAATCAAAATTGGGATCAGTAATTTGAGAAATTCCTGTTTCTAATAATTCTGTTGGAGAAACGTTTCGTTGCATAGCAGCATTTGTAATCAGGTCAATTTTTTCTTCGATAATTTTCATTAAAACAGGATCAAGATCTGTTTTATATTTCAAAACCTGTTGCTCAAGATAATCAATTTGCTGATCTTTTTCCTCCAATTTTCGATAGAGACTCTTCAATGTTTCATGCTGAATTAGATCAGTTTGTTCTGATTGTTGAATGAATGGTTGAAAAACTCCAAGAGGGTCATTAACAAGAATATTATTTTTCGAAATAATAATATCTTGGAAAAAACTTTCCCAATATTCTTTTTTTGGTAATCCAACATATCTTAAGCGTTGTCCTCTAGGTGAGGAAATTTTAACTATTGCTATTGTCTTTTCATTTAATAAACGATTGATTGCTCCATCAATTTTGCCTCGACTCCAATTCAACCTGGAGGTAAGATTTTGGATCGTGACTGGACGTGTTAACTTTTCTAATGTAGTTGTTAGTTGCAAGTCAGTTACTGAAGCATTTCCCCTAGGCAATGTATAATCACATCTCTTTGATCAAAACATATAGACAAGTCTAATATTATAAAGTCAAGTCTATAGCCATCAAGTTGTATAAATGTTTTCTTTTGTGATTAAAGAATATATAAGCATGCCTATATAACTTTTATTGTCAAGTAAAAACATAACGGATTGTATAGTGCATAATAAATTATTATGTCGGCTTATTTATTCGATTCATTAACAAACTGTAATCAAAGTAATCTTAGATTGCTAAGACTAATAGAGTGAGGAAAACTTGTATCTTAGTCTAAAAGAGGTAAAATTGCTCTTAGATCCTTAGCTTCAACACTTTTGTCAGCAGCTTGCTTTGTTATTTCATCAGAGGTGTTAAATGCGATTGAAAGACCAACAAGTTTGAAAATCGGAATATCAAATTGTGAATCTCCAATTGAAACGCATTGATCCGCTGTTACATTTGCAATTTCAATTAGTTTTTTAAAAGTAGCATCTTTTGACATTAAATTAACCATAGCTATTCCTTCACCAGTTAAAAAATCATTTTCATCGGTACATAATTGATTAGCAAATACATAATCGAAATTTAATTCATTATTAACCCTTTCCGCAAGTGAAAAAATCCCTGCACTTAAAATTGCAAGCATAAATCCTTTATTTTTTAATTCTTGAACAGTTTCTTTGGATCCTTTCATTAAAGGGACATCATTAAGGATGTTTTGAATATCAGTAATGTGACATTTCCCCCAGAGTTGGATATCTCTCCTCATAAATTCAGTATAGTCAATTTCTTTGTTTAAATAATTATTAAAATTAGTGGAAGAGTCAACTCCAAATTTCTTATGCACATAATACCAACTACTATTGATATCTACAAGAACACCATCCATATCGAATACTATTAAGCTATAATCATCTTTCAAATGTAGAACTCCAAAAGAATAGGGGAAACTCTGTTTAATCATTAAAATTATTTGTCAAGCGACTATCGAAAAATGATATAATTGAGTTTACTTCTTTATAATCTTCAATTTCGTCTTCCTTTTTGAATTCCGTAGTACTATTATCTTCAATCTCTCCCTCTTCTTCAACAATATACGAAAAATACCTTCATATTCGTCTTCATATTCACTTATCATCAACTTTCATCAATAATGAAGTCATCCCTCTTTTTCTTCAATTTCAATCTTGAAAAAACCTATCAACGCTCCTAAAAAAGCTATACAACCGAAAAATAATCCGATTGTTGGATAGCCAAAATTGATCCACAAAATGCCGCTAAATGCTGAACCCAATGCCGCAGCTCCTGCATTTAAAGATTGGTTAAGAGATAGTATAGTTCCTTTCGCGTCAGAAGCTATCTGAGTGAGTAAAACAGGAACCACAGTCATAGAAAAATCAAATGCTGTTCCTAGCAGGATTAACCAAAAAACAATTAATAATGGATTCCGAAACGAAAAATTGGATAAGAAAATCATACAACCTGCAGCTGCTATTAAACCTATTATAGCACACCTTTTTGGTCCAATTTTATCACCAATACCAGTAGCAAGAAGAGTTCCAATTAATGTACCACCTCCCATAAAAGCAAGGATAATACTAATCGAAGTTTCCTCAATCAATAAACCAGTTTCCATCCAAACTGGAAAGAAAGCAAAGATCCCTTGAATAGCGCCTACTGCAAACATCATTAGGAGTAATCCCGAAAAAGCATTTCGATCTGATAACACCCTTTTCACTAATTTCAAACTTTTTTTAGCTGTAGGTCTTTGCTTATGTATTTTTTTTCCTGAGGGTCCTGTTAATGTAATTAGTATCCCCGCAACCAGTGCAAGAAATGATAGTACAACAAAAGGAAAACGCCAATCCAAGTGTTCAATGGAATATCCTACGAGGGGAACCCCAACAATGAAAGTAAGGGGCCAAGACAAACGAACAAGTCCCATCGCACGAGTTCTTTTTCGATAGGAGTAGGTATCAGCTAGTTCTGCGAGTAAGGAAGGCATGAAAATTGCTGTTGCGACTCCTGAAAAAGCTCGTGCAATTAATACTTGTATCCAGTCCTGTGCAATAACCATAATTCCTGAACTAAATGAAAAAATTACTAAACCAAGAAGTAAAAATCGTCTTCGACCATACTGATCAGATATAATACCAAA
>JAUUVJ010000122.1 GCA_030589605.1 Candidatus Hodarchaeota archaeon
AAGTACAATACGAATTCTGCAATTATTTCAGCAACAGACAGAAATATTATAAAACACACAAAAGAAAAATATCAATTATAAAACAATATTATATTTAACATAAGCAGAAGTTTATCCATACATACTGGACTTACCATCACGTTTAATTAAACGTTTATAATGCTTATCTAATTTAATTTGTTCATCAGTTAACTTAGGTAAAGGTCCTTGATTTTTTGTACTATAAGATGAACCTAAGTTTAAAATATCTAATCCCTGATCTTTTTCTCCTAAAAGGGCATTAATAAAAATCCTATCAATCTTTTTCCCTTCATTAAGGCTTTTTTGAAGAATACGATAATTGATATCAAGAATACCTGTATTTCCTCGTATTTTTTTGTTTTCTACAAGTTTTAAAAAATCATTATCAATATTACGTGAAATTCTTGTTCCCATTCCTTCAATCTGATATGGATTTTTTTCATACGCTCTAATCTGATAGCAAGGGCCTACCTGAGGATGAAAAATCAATAAATCGGAGCCACTCCTATCTGGAGTTGGAGCAGAAATTGTTTTCCATTCACCAGGATTTTTTTTACCTTCTTGTAGAATCTCTTTGAGAATTTCCTGCAATGATTTGATTCTCATAATGTTTCACAAAATTTGGTTTTCATTACTAATCTGAAAGTAATTCTCTTATAAATTATTATTATGTTCTTGGTGAATAGAAAAAAAAGAATTATAATCAATAGAAATCCCAAATCAAATTAAATAGAAGAAATGTTGATAAAAACTTAATTAAGATTATTTAAGCAAAGCAATAGTTAATAGTATAATAAATAACCCTGCTATAACCCCAATCGTAATGATGTGACTTGTATCTCCATTTTCATTACAACTTTCATGAGCAGAAGGCAACAATTCATCAAGAGATATAAACATCATAATACCAGCAACAAATGCAAGAGAAAGTTCAATTATATCAGAATTAACCGTTCCAAGAGTTAATAATACTATTATACTAACAATTGCTCCAACTGGTTCAGCGAGTCCTGATAAAAATGATAATTTAAAAGCCTTTTTCTTATCGCCTGAAGCTGTATAAATAAATATAGCGACCGAAAAACCCTCTGGGATATTGTGAAATGCTATCGCAATTGCTAAAAGTAACCCTAACTCTAAAGATTGAAAACTACCCGTCATTGTAACAAAACCTTCTGGGAAATTGTGTATAGTTATACCTAGTGCTAGTAAGCTCCCTGTACGTAGCAATTGTCCATTTTTTGCATCAATCTTTATTGATTCATCTTCATCATCAATACGTGAATGCTCCTTCATATATTCATGGGGAACGATAAAATCTAGCAAGTCAACAGAAACCATTCCTAATAAGAATGATATTCCTCCGACTAGTATTCCTAACTTTTCTAATGCATCTGGTAACATCTCGAATATTGAAACACCTATCATTACTCCAGCTGAAAATCCCATTGATAAGCCAATAAACCTCACACTTGGTTTTTTCATGACAAATACGGCGATAGCACCGATTGAAGTAGATAATCCTGCAAACAGCGTTAGACAAAAACCAAAAAATATTTGTTCAGCGCTCATAATTATTATCTCATCATAGGTTCTATCTAGTTCAATGAACTTCTAGCTATATAAGTGTGTTCACACACGCAAACATTTGTCTTTTTTGTTTAAATTAGAATCGATTCGATTTTAAACATCTTTGTTATTTCTGAAACTTCTGAAAATAGTATATGAGGTTAAGAAATATTCAATAACAAAAATATTTCCTCAACTGTTAATGAACTGTCTCTTAAGTTCAACAGATCTAAAATAATACATCCCCAATAGCAGCTACTTATTTTGTTAAAGAGTTTAGACTCTTAAGAGGTTCTTTTAGAGTTTTTTAACCTATTATATGTAATTGAACCAATATAATTTCTTCTAAGTTTTAAATTATGCACTTTTTTTCTGTTTTTCAAATATTCCATTCTTCCATATTTCAAATTGATTTATCAGAAATCTCATTTGATATAGTTGAAACTAATTTCTTAAGATCCATTTGATTCACCCTTAATCCACTAGAAAAAACTGATGAAAATGATAATAATAAAAATCCCAATCGAAAGTCCAGCAGAACTTATTTCTGAGATCAATCGTATAATTGATACAATGTAGGATAGTATTCATTAAAAACGATCATTTCCTTTGATAAATGCTCCTCCTCCGACAGGTGGGAAAATACTAATATTATCATCAGACATCAGCTTTTTATTGAGATTATTTACTATATTTCCATTAATCATAATTATTTTCGCATGTTCTCTAGGAATACCTAATTTTCCTAGGAGATCTTCAATACTTGTTGTTTTTGAAATCTTTATAGGAAAACTCTCACCAATTTCTAGATTCTTTGGGCCATAATTCCTCAAAGTAGCAAATAGTTTCACATTAATACTACTCATTGATTTCCACTTTTACTCATCAATAATAAGATTTTTCAATTTACTTTTGTTATAATCATGGCCTTTTAAGTGCTGTCCTCCATATAGGAACGCATTCCAACAGGAAAAAGAGCAATTCTGATATTACTTTATTGAGGTTTAGGGATGAAAATTTAGGTAAGATGGTCAGCTAACTTTTACAGATAATAATAAGGATAATCGAAATTCCTGATTAATCAGTTTCATCTTCAGATATCTCTTCTAATGATGGATATTCGAAGATATCGGGTTCTAAATCCATTAAGCTTATTTCAAATTTATCAATAAAAAGATCTAATATCGCTTGTCGCACAACATCCTCTCTGGATAAATAATATCCTCTATCTATCAAATAATCCATATACTGAATTAGTGAACTAGCAATTTCAGCTGTAATTGGAATAGTTTTACTTTCTGATTCATAATCATCATTTTCAATCGACATGATAATTTACATCTCTTAAAGAATTAATTGTACTATTAACTACAATATCTCTTCACTTTAAAAGCTTTTCATCTTATAGTTAGGTTTATAAAATGATTTTATGCTATAAAAGGTAGATATACACAATTGTCTTTTTTATTCATACATCTTAATAAGTGTAAATTCATTTCCATAGCTTTTAACAATTTGAGATACAGTACTTTGCATTTGAGGAGATAGAAGAGCTTCGTATCCTAATGGAGATATTGAAAATTTTTCATCAGAACTGATACCAATTTGATCTATAGCATTTGTAAGAGCCTTTCCGAAGTATTCTTTTTTTGAAAACAATATTTCTTTTGATTCATTCTTACCACTAATAATATACCAGAATTTTAGTTCTTCTTGATCATCTTTGGTTACTTCTTGAGATGGAAGGTTTTCTAATATTGCTTTCAATTTACTCAATGTAAATTTATCATCTCTTTCCCGTGTTGAAGTTTCTCCAACTGCAATACTCATGGAAGGTTCAGTTTCTAGAGATATAGATGGTAGTCCATCTTCCAATAACGTATTACATTTACGTAAAAGGGATGTCATAGAAATAGATATTTGTTCTAAAGCTAGAAATATTCCCGTCATAGTTGGATCCTGTTCTGATAATATTGAAGATAATTGGGTATACCATTGAGTAGCGTTGGCTTCATATTTTCTCAATAGTGTGACCATTTCTGCATAGTTTTGTTGATCTTTGAGCTCTTTCATTTTTTCATCAAGCATAGTACATCCACTTACCGGATAAAAATTGATGGATAATTGTTATTTTTAATATATTCGATCCTTTATATACCATATCTTTTAATCGTTAGTTTAAAATAGAAAAACTAAATTAAATTCAGAGTAGAGAAATATGTTTTTAATGGAAGGAATTAATAAGTGTCTTCCTCAAATAAAATTTTTGATCCAGAATTCCTTGATAAACTTCCAATTGGCATTATCATTATAAGAAGAAATCGTTCTGAAGGAAATCCAATTATCTATAGTAATAAGAAATTCAACAAGGATTATAAAAATGTCTTGGGACAACATGATAAACAAATAACAAATCTAGATTTTCTTCACGCTTTCGTTGATCCTGAGGATCTGAAAAAAATAAATGATATTTTAAATTCAGATTCACCAATGCCCACAATTTCTGAATGGAAGTTTAAATTACCACTTGGAGAAGTAACATGGGTTCAAATCCGAGTTACACAACTAGATGATGAACATAATCTCATTATAATCAGAAATATTGGCATGTTAAAAAAAGCTACTGCTGAAAAAAAAGCAACAAAAGAGCAATATGAAGCTTTGATAGAAAAAGCGCCGAATTTTATGTTTATTTACAAGAATGGATTTATAGAATATTTCAACCAAGCTTTCATTGACAAACTTGGTTATACAAGAAAAGAACTTGAACAAAGAAAAGATATGCCAACATTCATTGTAGCACCAGAGTATCGAAAAAGCGTTGCTACTTTTCTTTTAGAATCACGAAGAGAATTAATGAAAGGAAAAATCGCAGAAGAATTGCACAACCAATATCAAAGTCCTGATATTACTAATGAAATAGAATTAATATCAAAAGATGGAACAAGAATTCCAGTATACGCTATAATAAGAAAGATTTATTCTGAAAAGAACTCTATCGTTCAGGGTGTTCTTATCGATCTTTCAGAGATTAAAAAATTACAAGAAACAAAATTTAATTTCTTGACTCTCTCACAACATTTTTTAAGAACACCTATCGCTAATCTTAAAGGTTATTTAGATTTATATAAATCAAAAATTCAGATGCTTTCCGATAAAAAAGAAAAAGAAAAATTAGAAGAAAAATTTTTTGAAGTTTTCGAAAGAAATGTAAATAGATTAGTTTCAGTTGTTAATGATCTTAATGATATTTCTTTAATTCGATCTGGAAAACTTAAATGTCACCTTCGTGGAGAAGATTTCATACCAATTCTACAACAAGTAATAGATGAATTAGAATATCTTTTACGAAGATATCGTATTGATTTAATTGTGGATTATCCGCCAATGCCCTTTGTTGTTAATTTAGACCGAGATAGAGTCTCTCAAGCTCTTAGAAATGTTTTTGTGAACGCGATTCAATTTACTGGTCATGGAAAAGTTAACATCTCTTTATCTGCCCAAGATAATGAAACTTTAGTACTAAAAGTCGTGGATTCAGGAGTTGGAATTAACCCAGAAAATTTGAGAGACGTTGGAAAACCGTTTATGACTTTTCATTCATC
Organism: Candidatus Hodarchaeota archaeon; assembly: GCA_030589605.1. Classification (GTDB taxonomy): domain Archaea; phylum Asgardarchaeota; class Heimdallarchaeia; order Hodarchaeales; family Hodarchaeaceae; genus Hodarchaeum. The sequence continues at coordinate 5,196 of JAUUVJ010000122.1, forward strand.
CTCAAGTGGGTTAGGCTTAGGATTATATCTAACAAAAGAAATCATTGTAGATCATAATGGAACTTTCGAAATTACATCTAAAGGTTTTCATGAAGGAACTTCTGTGATAATTACATTACCATTACTTGTTCCACTCGTCTCAACTTTAAATAGTATAGAATTTTTACATGGAACAGAACATTCATTTTTGGATGATCTCATTAAAACAGCTACTTCTTCTGAAAATGTTTCAAAGAGAAAGGAAGCCATTGGACAACTTGGAAATTATTCTGGCTCTAATAAAGATCAAATTCTTTCTACCTTAGAGAAATGCATTCTCTATGATAAAGAAAAAATAATTCGTGATCTTTCATCAAAATTATACTCACAGTTAGTGGAAAAAAATACATAATTAAGAAGAATTGAAAAGAAGACAAAATCAAGCATTAATTAGGTGGATTTTGCAATATTGGATCGAAATATACCCTCTTCTATTCTTCCAGCTATATCAATCCAGAATCAAGTAAGAATTATTGAGAAACGGTTAAACTCAGTAATGAAAGATACGGATTTAGCTCGAAAAAAAGAATTTGTTAATATTGTCAAATGCATTAAGAAAAGAGAATATAGTTATCTTTTCAAAGATAAACAACCTGAAAATGATTATTATTATTGGGAAGGGAAGAATATTGTAATAATCAATAAAAAGGAAATTAAAGCTTCAGATTTGTTTAAAAAGAACTTGAATTTATTACAAATCATTAGAAAGCAATTAAAAAAAGTATTTTGGGTCTTAATAATAACATCCGATAAAATGGTGATATTTTCCTTATCTTGTAACTATTTTCTAGCTTGGTCAATCATTTTACCTAGTTTAGAAGATGTTTTTCTTGCTTTTATCATATTGGAGGGAAAATCAAAAAATATTGCTACTGAAGACTTAGAATGGCATTTTTTTGAGACTAGGAAAAAAGAATTGATCAGTTTATTCAATGAGTTATATAGTAAAAATACATTGAACGATTTCAAAATTAATGATTTTGAAAGTTTTTACGTTTCATTCTATGAATCCATGATAAAGATAAATCAAAAATTTATAGAAATGACAGAGAATAAAAATATTATAGCTGATTTCAATGATATTAATGATTTTGAAAAATTAAAAACCGAATTATCCTTAATACATACCTATAAGTTAATTAGAAGACATTTAAAAAATCTATCTTTAAATAATTCATCAAACCAAATAATAAGACAATTATCTGAAATTCTGCTATCTAAATTAACTCAAATCGAATTTAGTTGGATATATGACATCAATCCTTTATTGTTTTTAGAAATATTTTCAACAATTGTTCAAAAAGAATATTCCATTAAGGATAGTGGAGTGTATTACACTCCTGCTCATCTAGCTGAGTTGTTAACACATAATTTAATGGAAAGTTATTTTTCTTTCAAAAAGAAAACGAATACATTAGAAACTCGCATTTATGACCCTGCAATGGGGACTGGAATTTTCATAATATTTGCTTTAGAATGGTTAGTTAATTATAGCCTGGAAAACATATGTATCAAAGATTCTTTAGTTAATTTGAGAAAAAGATTTTTCCTCAAAAACTTATTCGGTAGTGAAATTGATAAGACCTCTCTAGCTACTGGAAGATATATAATCTCTACATTCTGTAATTTATCTCCCAATAATGTAAAAGATAGTACAAATTATTCAGTTTCAGATTTTATACAAAAATCTATTGAATACATACAAGATAAGAGAGAAATTCAAAAATTTGACATAATAATTACTAATCCACCTTATCTGGCCTTTCATAGTCGTTTTACTAAAAAAGTTATCTCAGATGAAGTGATGACCTCTTTACAGAGGATATTACCAAACTTTTGTGGAAAAAGAAATAATTCATATCTAATCTTTATGGGATTTTGTCTTAAATATTATTTAAAGAGTCCTGAAGGAGTTCTAGGTCTTGTAATTGATCATTCTTTCTTAGATTTACCAACCTATTCTCATATCCGTCAATATATTCTACATACTTATTTTATAAGATATATCCTAAAGGATTATAGCTATTCTCAAGCTGCAGTCGATCTTTCACTATTGATCATTAGTATGGAACAAAATTCAGTTAAAAAAACCTTATGGCAACAGGATCTTTTGAACGATCCTCTTTCAATTGCCAGTTCATATTTTTACTCAAACCCTAATACTTCCTTTAATTATAAACCAATCCCACAATTTATTACTCGCATCCTTAGAAACTGTATAAATCTTGGAGATATAGCAACATTAAGTTGTGGATTAGAATATGGTGCCTTACTGAAGACTGATTTTTTAAGCTCAACAAAAAAAAATAGAACATGGTTTCAAGTTATTGATGGATCAAATGGAATACCAGATCAGTATATTTTATTCTGGGTTGATGGCTTTTCTAATTCATACGTCCGTTTCGATAAAAATTTTGAAGAACATTTGATAGAAACAAAACAAAATATCTCTAAAACTGGTAAAAAAGTATTATTGATACCAGGTGAACTGGAACGATTTTTGAATCCTAAAATCATTTTAAGACAAACTGCAGACCGATTTATAGCAACTGTAGACGATCAAAAATTTCTTTCTTTGCGGAATACTCATTTGATTTATTCAGTAAAACAACCTTATTCGGTTTATAGCGTGTTAGGTATTCTTAACTCTTCTTTTGGCAATTGGATTGGGGAATATATGAATATAATTAGAAAAGGAGGGAAGAATCGTTATCCACAAATTCGTTTAAACAGTTTAAAGAAATTTCCATTAGTTAAGATAAATACAAAAAATGAATACCTATTAATGACAAAAATTGAGAATTTGGCAATTCATTGTACACAAGTAGGCCGAGAGATTGAAAAAAACCTAACACGATTATGGGAAAAAATTCAGGTTTCAAAACCAAAAAAATATACAAATCAAAGACAGTTTTTAAAACAATATTTCCATAAAGACTCTTTGCTTCCCTTATTATCTCATAGAGATTATGAAGATGAGAAAATAGATCTAATTTCCCTAAATAATAATTTTAACGAACTTCAACAACTAAAAAGAGACATGAATGTTCTGATTTTCAAACTATATGGAATTAGTGACAGGAAGCAAAAGGAAATTGTAACCTAGAAGATTTCGTTATAGTCCCTATTAAGATAAAGGTTCTATTTCTTACGAGTCCTTTTTCTTTGCCCCTTCTTACGAGATTTCTTTTTAGTGTTCTTCTTAGTAGTTTTAGGTTTAACTGCTTTCTTTTTAGTGCTTTTCTTAGTAGTTTTAGGTTTAACTGCTTTCTTTTTAGTGCTTTTCTTAGTAGTTTTAGGTTTAACTGCTTTTTTTTTCTTTGGTGTTTCTTCTTTTTCTATCGGATCAATTGTTTTTAAATCAGATTCAGTAATGATCTCAGAAAAATCTTTAGAAAGTTCTTTCATAATACCTTCCCTTGATAGCTCTGTTTCAACGGAAGTTAACTTATCACCATTTGCTTTTCGAATATCTTGTGAAGCTTGTTTTAGAACTGCTTTTATTTCTGTTACATCTGGAGGTTCATTAAACATTGTATTTGCAGTAGAAGAATTTACCGTTTCATTTTCCTTTTCGTTCTTAAAAAGCCCCAAATCTTGAATTGTGTTTTTTGCTCGTCGCATTTCTTCTCGTAACGCCGTAGCGTCAACGGATTCTTCTAATTGTTTATCTGTAAGTGATACACTGGTTTTTATGACTTTCAATTTTTCTTTTGGAATGCTTAATCCAGCTGAAGAGACTAAAGCATCAAGAACAGGAGCAAACTCGTCGAAAATGCTTGTATCGACAACATCAAGAGTAATTTCCTTTGAAAACACATCACTAAATCTTAAAGCTAATAAGTCTGTAAGTTCGTCAATTGGTTCTTCTCGCTCGCTATCACAAATTACAGCAACTGTGATCTCTGATATTCTTCTTATATGAATTGTTAAATCGTCAGTTGAGAGTTTTTCAATCAATCTTCCTGTTACTTCACTCATTAAGTCAAGAATCCCTGTTAATAGTCCTGAAAAGATTGTATCAGGAAATTCAATACCAGAATATGATTGACTAAGTAAACAAGTTCCACCAGAACTGATAAACCATACATAATGAACAACAGGCGCTTCTTGATCTATTTCATAAGCAACAGTTGTACCAGTCATTCTTACTGCTTGAGTAATGTCTTTTCCTCTTACAGTATCCCGCTCACTTTCAGATGCATACTGAACCGCTTTCGTAGCAATTTGTCTCGCATAGCGAGTAAGTAGCTTATTTAATGCTACTACACTCTCTTTTGAAACCCTAGGGATACCAGTATTTTTTAATAATTTGAATACCTTATTTGCCTGAAATCCAACTAGAATACTTTGTTTTTTTGACATTAAACTTAGTTTCTCCGTAAGTGTTCTTCATTCATTATTTTTATTAATATATGTCTTTATAAAAAACATGAAACGAAGAGAGTTGATCAATTTAAAAGAAATCTTTCTTAATATCTAAAAAAGTTAGCTCAAAAAAAAGGCTAGGATGATTTCTTCTTATATACATGAAATATGCCCCGACGGGTATTCAAATTAACAATTTCGTTTTTTTTTAATCAGTTCTTGGTGTAATTATTCGGAAGTCCCCTATTGAACAAAAAAAAGAATTACTGCAACCTTTCGAGAATTGTCGTATAACCAACGATTACTACCATCAAGTATATGCATTTATATATG
>JAUUVJ010000220.1 GCA_030589605.1 Candidatus Hodarchaeota archaeon
TTGCTAAATCTTTTGAAAAATATTCAATTAGAAAACTTAAATCTCCTGCTTCGACATCTTCAAATTTCAAATCAAGAACGGGTTCAGCTTCTGGCTCCTTGAGTAAATCTGGAGATCTAAGTGCATTAATAAGATCAGTTAGCGATTTGTCTAGTTTTGTGATTTGATCAGAATAAGTGAATTTATTTCTAATGATTTTTGCAGTTTTACTCATGTGTTTTTCAATAAGTGGAATAGATCTATAAAAATTAATTGATTTAGCACTATCATGAGTATATCCAAGTACGGCCCAACACTCAGGTTTGTTGTTTGGGTCAGAATGTTCCATATAAACCTTGAACATATAAAAAAAAGCAATTTTTCGAGCAGCTGCTAATGAAAGTACAGCTTGTTTGGTGTTTAAATCAACATTTTGCTCAGTTCCTCCAATGGCGATAAAAGATTTAACTGCAGCTTTTTTAGCTATTTCCATTGATTTTAAAGATGTAAAATAGACGATTGGCCCCTTTTGTGGATCAAATACTGAAAATATCACATCATATTCAGATTCCATTTCAATCTACCTTGGTACAATTGATTTAAATCGCTAGAGCTCTATCTTTTGCGTTTTTCTCATTTAATTTGATATTATGGCACATTATATATAATTTACTAGATAAAACGATCATCATCTTATATATATATTTGTTGCTGTTAATGGTTAAACCCTGATCATGGTAAAAATAGTATTCCAATATTGAATAGTGAATCCATTTCCAAAAATCCAATATTAAGTAATGAAAAAAGTATTCTCTTTAGTAATATTCATATTTCAGCTAGGTTAAAATAAAAATTATGATTAAGTCTATTTTCTATTTCTGCAAAACAGAGTAACATTCATATCGATAACTATCCTTATATATTCGTATAAACATATTTCTTTATGTATGAGGTTTTCTAATGAAGCAGTTTATAATTCATTTAGAGAAAGAAGAAACCCTAACACAAATCGGCAAAACACTTGGCAAATTTAACGTTCAAATAACTTCTATTGCTGGTACTACTGCGTTTGGTATTTGTACTGTTATTCTTTGTACAGATAATGACAAAATTACACAAGAACAACTACGAAAATTAAATATTCCTTTCAGCATCCAAACAGTGATGATAGCCAGTCTTCCTAACGAACCAGGAGCATTTGGCCATTTTACACAGCTACTTTTCGATCAAAAAATCCAGATTCTGAGTTTTTATGCTCTCCGATTTACTACAAATAGAACTGATTATGCTTTTTCTGTGAATGAAGTAGATTTTGAAAAAGCACAAGCATTCCTTGATGCTAGTGCCATTTTAACATCAGCTAGATGATAAATAAGCTCTCTTGATTTTATTCCTAATATGACACTTGTATCAGTTTATTCAAGAAAATAACTTTGTTAAAGAGCTCTAGTCTTCAGATTCGTATGAGTAATATAAAAGAAGGTGTACAAAATAACCATCTAATTGGCTTATTTCGGTGATACTATGGTAGACGTCGCTACAGCATATCAAGAGGCTTTCAGTTCTCCTTTTAATCTGGTTTTATTGTTTTTAGTGGTCATAATGCTAATTTTTTGGTGGTCAGCTCATTTATGGCAAACACCTGAAAGAGTAAGACGTAGAGCTATTTTTTTCTCCCCAAAAGCAACCCAGATTCTCCAAAAGTATTTTAGAAGAAATGAAACCACAAGAAAAATCCTTGATTTTGTAACCCCTCAAATATGGTTATGGGGTTTCACTATAAGCATGATCATAGAATTTCATCTTTGTGCTCTACAAGGAGGAGAAGCATGGCGATTTGGTGTTGCAACTCTCATCACTTGGGGTACTTCAATGACAATTCAATTTTTGTTTCCAGTTATTGTACCTATTCGTTGGGATAAATTTGATAGAGAAATTCCAATAGTAGCAATAAGGTTAGATAATTTTAAACAAAGTGATAATGTAAATGGTCTATTGTATAATGGACTTCCCTCTAATCACTTTGGTTTTATGTTATTAGGTGCAATTTTAAGTTTTGTTTCTTATTTGAAAGATCCATGGGTTGGATTCATAATTCTATTTATATTTTTTATAAGTATTTCTTCTTTCTTTTGTTTCTCCGTGATATATTTGGGAGAACACTATGTGCAAGATTTAATTGCCTCTATTGTCGTTTTTTTACCAATTATGACAATATTACTATCACTATTGGATATTCTTTTTCCACTAGCTGCCTGATAGGTAGATCAATATCAGGAATGAATGTGAATAACCATGAGTCCAGTAAAGAGAGATTTAGCATTTCTTGATCAAGAGATTATTCAACAACTAGTTTTTTATCCAAGAAAACATCACGGGCCTCCACCGAGAGAAGTGAGTGATACCTTTTCACTCAAATTCAAAATTTCAGAAAACATTCAGATCACTGGTAGATTTTATCTTTCCAATAATTCGAAAAAATCACCAACAATATTATTCTTTCATGGAAATGGAGAAATTGCCTCTGATTATGATTTCATTGGGCCATCTTATCAGCAACGAGGAATAAACTTTTTTGCGGTTGATTATCGAGGTTATGGGGATAGTAGTGGATCACCATCTTTTTCAGCAATGATTAATGATTCTCATTTAATTTTTCAACAATTTCAAGATTATTTATTGAATAATGGTTTCTCAGGATCCGTATCTATAATGGGGAGATCTTTAGGAAGCGCTTCAGCAATTGAATTAGCTTCACATTATCAGGATCAAATATCATGTTTAATCATCGAGAGTGGGTTTGTTGAAACCTTTAATCTTCTCAGAAGGCTGGGAGTACCTTCTTCATTATTACCAGCTGACCAAGAAGAAACAGCATCATCACTATCTCTTATTAAACAAATAAAAATACCCAGTTTGGTTATTCATGGTGAAAATGACATGATTATTCCACTTAATGATGGAATTTTACTTTATAATAACATTGCAAGTGAAATAAAGGAAATTCTTATAATTCCTAGGGCTGGTCACAATGACCTTTTACTACAAGGGCCTAATGATTATATGGACGCTATTGTTAAAATAATATTTGAATCAAATGGGGATTGATTAGCTTAGGGTAGTATTATTGGCTAATCTGTTCGTTATTTGAATAAATTCATCAGTAACTAATACCTTTTTTGAGATAATATCCTCAATTGAAAACCATTTGGCTTCTAAAGCGTCATCCTTAGCTTCTACCTCTCCATCTAGGTAATTAGCTGTGAAAATGAAAACAATGAAATGATAGAGAATTTTTCCTTCTTTATCATACGTTAACCCATCGATATAATCGTTGAAATGAAAATTAGTAACATGAATGTTTGTTTCTTCCATAATCTCTCTTGTCAGACCTGAGATAACAGTTTCTCCCAAATCAATAACTCCACCTGGAGGAAACCAAAAATTCTTTTTAGGAGAAGCAGCTCGTTTTGTCAATAAAATTTCTTGCTTCTTATTAAAGATAATGGCATGAGCACTTACCCAAGGCCTTGTGGGGTACTTTCGAGATGTCATTAGAATTTACTTCTATTAGATTTGTATTGTACACTCTTTAGTATTAAGAATGAGTTCTTAAATTGAATAAAAAGAAAAAAAGTAAGATGTTATAGTAGCTATTGATAAAATTAGGTTTAAGCTTCATACTTGAAGCTAAGTCGAACCCTAGCCCGATAGGCGGTTATTTTTCCGTCTTCGATCTTACAATCTAACTCATCTACAGTTACTACACGTAAATCACGTAAAGTTTTTGCTGCATCTGAAACAGCTCTTTGGACTGCATCTTCCCAGCTTTTTGTGCTGCTACCTACTAATTGGATAACTTTGTACAACGAATCACTCATTTTAAGTACTCCTTTGGGTTCACATTACCTGAAACCCATCTCGTAAATACACTACATTATATTATATTATAATTATAAAAACCTATCAGCTATTAACAACAAATTCAATTCGCTTAACTAGGAAGTAACTTTTTCACATTATTTCTTCTTAAATGATTCAATGGCGGCTATTTTCAATAAGAAAGTGTTGAGATTCGATTCTTAACATTCGTTCTAGGAAGACAGTTCTTCAGCTGATTGAATAATAGGTAAAAAAGTCTCTACCGAAAGGGAGGCTCCTCCTATTAATCCTCCATCAATATCTTCTAAGCTAAGCAATTCTTTCGCATTCTTTGATTTCATCGACCCTCCATATATAATTTGGATTTTCTCTGCAGCACGTGCATTATATTTCTGTTTGATCCAATTTCTAACTATTTGATGAGCTGCACTTGCCTGTTCTGCAGTTGCAGGCTTTATTTCTGTGTCTGGATTCAAAAATTCATTATCTATTGCCCATACAGGTTCATACGCAATGATGATATTTTGTAGTTCTTTCTCTGATACACCTTTCAGGCTTTTGTTTAATTGTTCTTTGTTAACCTCTGCTATACGATCGTCTTCCCGTTCTCTTGCTGTTTCTCCAATACATAAAACCAATTTGAGGTTTTTTTCTAGAGAAATCCTTACTTTTTGATTAATAACTTCATTAGTCTCATTAAAAATTCTACGTGGTTCACTATGGCCTAGAATCACATATTCACACCCAGCATCCATAAGAGAAAGGATTGATGTTTGACCTGTAAAAGCGCCTTTTTCATAATAATGAATATTTTGCCCTGCTAACTTCAAATTGGTACCTTTAATGATCTTCCCAACCGTATATAAAGCGTTAAAAGAGGGAGCGATGAATACATCAACTGATGAGATGGCCTCAAGATTTTTTGCAATTTCATATCCTGTCGATGTGGCTTCATCAACACGAGGAATTTGCATTTTCCAATTTCCACCTATTATAAAACGTCTCATTCTTAGATCAACCAAAAATATCAATAGTCAGAATTACTTAAGAATTTTAATTTTGATCCTGCAAAATCGTTTATCGATCAAGAATTATTCCTCAAAGTAACATCTATAAGGCAATAACTGAATATTTTTCAAACATGAGAATATTTCTCAGAAGCTTCATTGTGGCATTCAATAAGTTAAGAATAGTGGTTTTGCTTCTTATTATATCAACATTTATTGGTACCATGATTTTCCAACTTTTTTACTCAATAGACTTCGATTCACATTTTTCTGGGAATATAATTGACTCTATATTCGCAACTGTTGCTTTAATGTTTGCAATGGAAATATATGCTTTTCCTTATAATGGTGAATTACTCCTAAAGCTAGTTTATATTATCTATCCCTTTCTAGGGTTAGTAATCATAGGTCTTGGCATAATTGAGTTTGGAATGTTTACTTTTACTTTTCGATATAGGATTACAGCATACAACGAGTGGATAGCGAAAACAATGTATAATCATACTGTGTTAGTGGGTTTAGGGAATGTCGGAACACGAATTGTGATCGAATTAATTGCAGATGGGATTCCAACTACCGTTATTACTCTTGAAAATGAAAAAAATACCGAATTTGTACAACAAATGGTTGAAGATCAGCGAGTGGCGGTTATTTTTGGAGATGCGACTCAAATTTCAGTTTTAAAACAAGCAAATATCGAAAAAGCACGCGCAATATTAATTGTCACAAATGACGATTTAGTAAATTTTAAGATTGCTTCAAAATCTAAAGAACTCAACCCTGAACTTAGGACAGTGATACGGGCTTTTGATCAAGATTTTTCTCAAAAAGTAACAGATTTATTTGATATAGATGCTGCAATTAGTACTAGTGCTATTGCTGCGCCTGCTTTCGTAGCTACTAGTTTCGAGGATGGAATTATCCAAACCCTTAAATCAAAAAAGGGTGATACCGAATTTCATTTGATGGAAATTACTCTCAACAAAGATTTCCAACCAATCGAAGTAGAAGTTCTTGAGACTCAATTTGCGATGACAATTCTAGCTGTCGATAAATTAGCGCATCCTGAGTCTAAAGATAAAATAAAATCTGGTTCAAAATTATTAATACTAGGCCAGATTCAGTCATTACGTAAACTAAAAACCCAGTTTTGCCTTTGAAACAATCTTTCATAGTTCTAAGAGGGGAACATTGAGATTCAAATAAATAAGCTTATTGGAGATGCTGCTGCTTTAGGTGGACTTCCTAGAAGATATAGTTATGATTATTATACTAATGGATGGTGGATAATGAGAACTGGAGCATACCTATCTATTCCATCTCTTGTTGCAATGATTCTTGTTATAGGACTTCATACACAAAATGGGGCACTCTTTCGTATCCCAATAATTACATTTATTACCTCAGTTGTTCTTGTTTGGCTAGGAAATACATTAATCCAGCGAAAAACAAGAGAAATAGCATCAAAGTATTAATGCTGAAAATAAGAGAGATACTATTTCTCTCTTAATGAATTTCTATTAGAGATAGAAGGATAATTAATATAGCTCCAACCAAAAAAGAAATCAATGTTCGGAAATTCTGGTTTCCATGGGTGTGAGGAATTAAATCTGAGGCAGCAACATAAATGAATGTTCCTGCAGCTAATCCAAGTAAAATCCCGATAATATTTTCTGATAAGTTTTGGATGAAAAATAGTGAAAATAATGCTCCAATTGGTGTAGCTATTGCAACAATTGCTGAAAGGAGAGATGCTTTTTCAGGCATAGTTTCATTTATTAATGCAAAGGAAGTGATTCCTTCTGGAACTTCATGAGAAATAACAGCAAAGGCAGCTAATAAACCCAACTCTGTGCTTAGCTCAAAGCCAATACCTATGATTATTCCATCCACTAACGAATGAAATACTAATCCTGAGAAAGCCATAACACCAGTAACAGATGAGGTATGAGAAAGACAAGGATCACTTGGATGATAGTGCAATTCACTTCCCGAATGGATAACTAAGAAGTTCTCCATCATGTAAAAAAGAAAAAAACCCACAAAAATTACTGGAGCAGCAA
>JAUUVJ010000076.1 GCA_030589605.1 Candidatus Hodarchaeota archaeon
ATTTTAAAATAAATCGCTAGAATGGTAATTGTTTTAATAATAAGATGATTTCCACCTATAACGTTTATATGTTGTAGATTTTTTTTTCTTCTTCGATGGGCGAATTCATTTCACAATAATTCATCATTTGTTTCAATCAAAGAGGGAATTACAATACTAATTGTTTAAGAATTGAGAAATTCACTCTCTAGAATAATTTCGGGTTTTTCTGTTTGTTGACTGATAATTATATCAGAGAGCTATAAAAGCTGATCTAGTTAAAATATCTTGCTTATCTAGATGATTCTTTCAATTGATTTGACAGGTAAACATTCGATGGTAGCTACCAATTCAATAAGAAAAACTCATATCTGATAAGTAGAAGAGAATCAGGTCATAAGCAAATATATATATCTAAGATACTGTTATCTAAATCAAAGAGGTATGGCTAGATTCTAGACTTTCACTAGTAAGAGAAACTGCCTAGTAGAGAAGTAAAAAAAAAAATTACCTCACAATTGGGAATATTCATGTTAATAGACAATATAGATAATTTATCAGATCTCCAGAAAGATGCATTAAAAGAGTTAGGCACAATGGGTGCTGGACATGCAGCAAGTGCTCTGACTGAATTTTTAAATCAGATTATATTTATGAAAGTGCCGTCGGTACAGATTATCGAGGTTAACAAAATACCAAATGTTCTTAAAACGCGATTTCGAGCCGAAGCTCAATTAGCAATTTCCTCTGCAAATAATCTAACAGAATTATTTTATACGGTTCTGGTTTTATTTGATAAAGAAACCGTTAATGAAATTTTAGATCAAAAATCTCCTCCATCTGACGATATTGAGGCAATAATGGAATATAGCACTTTAACTATGTCTCTAATCAAAGAAATCGGCTCAATCATTCTATTGAAGATTGTGAGTACCTTAAATCAATTTTTAAATATCAGTGGTGCTTTTCCTTCTATCCCAGAATTACGAATTGGGATTCTAGATTCTTTATTGCTCAATGAATTGAAAGAATTTCAACCTGATTCAAAAGTTATATTTATCAAGTGTGATATCTTTTCTGAAGATAAAGCTGAGATTAGAGCTGATTGTATATTTATTCCTCATACGGAAACCTGTGGTCGGTTCTTCGGAGCGCTATTCACGCAGTATCTTTGAGTATAACAAGATTCTAGGAGGTACACGCGTTAAAAAACCCAATTCCAGATGAGATGGCTTCTCTGGGTGCTACATATTATGTTGGTATTGGTGAGGTCCAACTAGGGTTTTCGGTCGATCGTTTAAGGATTTCATCCCTTGGGTCCTGCATTGGTCTTGTTATGTATCCCAATGATGATAATAAGAAACATTGCGCGACCATGGGTCATATTATGCTTCCTAAATCTCCGTCTTCGTCGAAAGAGCTAGAAAGGTCTCAAAGAAGAAGTAAATGGGGACCTACAAGATTCGCAGACATTGCTGTTCCTGTCATGCTTAAAGATTTATTAAAAGCTATTGGCTATCATAGTGGTCGTCGAAAAGCTATCGTTGCAAAAATGATAGGTGGGGCTGAAATGTTTGGTACAACTAAACTATCTTATAAAATAGGGAAAGAAAATACTCGAGTTACAAAACAATTACTTAAAGAGAACAATATTAAATTGATAAAAGAGTTTACTGGTGGAGATACAGGTATGTCTGTAGACTTCATGGTAAGTGATTACACTCTACGAGTAAAACCTACGGGAGGAAAATCATTTTTTATTTGATCAATAAACTCTGCAATTTGGGTTTATTCAACTCATGATTAACCACAAAGAAAATTTTCTAGATTCAATAAAGAAATGCAGTTAAATTCGGAGGTATAAGGTTTTTTAAAAGCCTATATCCAAAAGCTTAAAACGTAGTCCAAGAGGTTTATTCATGACTGTGCAACTATTAATTGGAACTAGTGGTTTTGGATATTCTGATTGGCAAGCTAAGAATGAAAAAACTCGTCTTCCTTTTTATCCCTCTAGGATAGGTACCCATCAACGTTTAGCCTTTTATTCTGAAATATTTCCAACTGTAGAAATTAATACTTCTTTCTATTCATTTCCACGAAGTTCAGTTGTGTGTAAGTGGGCAACACAAGTATCAAAGAATTTTATCTTTTCCTTCAAGATCCCACAAGCAATTACACATGAAAAAAAACTAGATTTTAATAAAGGATATTGGGAAGAACTGAGACCTTTTCTAGATAATATGCAAACTGGATTGCACACAATGATAGGTCCAGCTCTACTTCAATTACCCCCCAAGTTCTCTGATAAGTATTTTAAACGACTTGAAATATTCTTAAAATATTGGCCTACTGATGTAAAACTTGCAATTGAGTTCCGAGATATGAGTTGGGTGGAGCAAAAACGATTAAAGTTTACCCTTGATCTTTTAAGACAATATAATGTAGCATTTTGTATTGTAGATGAACCATTGTTACCACCGATAACACCTATTACAGCAGATTTTGCTTATATCCGATTTCATGGACATGGATTAAGACCATGGTATAATTATCAGTATTCACTCAAAGAATTGAAAATTTGGGTTCTTAAAATCAAAAAAATGAAAGAAAATGTTCATTTAAAGGAAATCTTTGGTTATTTCAATAATCATCCTGCAGGAAGCGCCCCTGCCAACGCAAGACAATTAGCTGGATTATTAGGTCAAAAATTAGTCAAACCTGATGCTGTAAATATGCTAAATGTCCGTAAAAGAGCGGGGGATGCTCCTCAACATTCTCTCGAAACTTTCATAGGCCCAGTTTCAGTTAACCTTGATGAATATGTACGTTATTGTACCGATTGTGGAGAAATTGTTCTGAAAGATGATCTTTTTTGTGAAGCTTGTGGTTCAAAATTGGTAAGCTGAGAAATACGGTTTTTTTTTTCATTTTCTCTCTTTGAAATATCCATTAGATTAGAGTTAATATGATATCAGCATTTTTCTTTAGTTGCTGAGCAGAAAATCCTATACATTCATTTTTAATAATAAGTTCAATAATTGTACCATACGTACTAACTAGTTCAAAAGCTGTACCATATTAGAATATAAGCTTATGTTACAATTAGCTGTTTAAATCTTGTCAAGAGTAATTTGATCAAATAACTTGCTCTTATGATTATTTAATTCCAGATTCTTCCCAAAAATTTCGAAAGTTGTATCTCAATACAATACCATAAATTGAAAAAATTAATACAAAGGTTTTTAATCATAGTACAAAGCCAATTCAAGTGAGGGAAAAATCTAATCTTATTACAGATACGTAATACTTAGTATTTTTTGAAGCTGAAAAAGAATCTTTTGATTCTAACTCCTCTCTGCTGATTTTAACATGTCAGATATAACTCATCTATGAAAGGGATATCCTTTTGAGCCTTGAAATTTGTAATGAATGCGCTGATAATGGCGCAAAAATATTTAGATGTTCCAAATGCTCCGCGCCACTTTGTCGCCATAATATTCGTACCCATATTTGTTCACCACCAAATTTGGGATTGCGAGGTGAACAGAGTCCAAGACTTCAAGGAGCAGGGATAACCAAAAAAGCTTGGGAATCCCTTCTTGAAACAAATAAAACGTATGAAGTCGAGATACAGGATGATTTATCCTTCCTTGTAGAATTTCCTTGGTTTCCTTTCACACAATTAAATGCATGGATACCTACGCGAAGACCTCATTATAAGGTAGAAAGGTCTAGATCATTAAATGTGGAAGAACTGTTTCAGTATTTAGAGAAAGAAACTGATTCTGTGCAATATGATAGAAAATTCTTTTACAATCCGTGGGCACAAGAACATTTTAATATTTGGCAACGGAATTGGAAGAAACATGATGATTACTGGGAGAGTAAAAGAAATCAAAGACCAATAAAATTTCGGTTAGGTTTTCCTCAAATAGCAGATGAAGATCTTAAAATTTTAGAAAAAGCAGGATGCAAATTAAAATATGCTCCTGGAGCAAAAAAGAAACTTAATGAATTAGCTCAATCTTCAAGTAAAGAATTTGTTATAACTGTTCAGACTGAAAATGATCGCTTACATATTTCTTGGAATGATAAATTTAATACCTGGTTTCATTCATTAATAGCTCTTTTTGCAAATTTTATGGCTGTACGCTCCGAAGATGACCCTGAAGCTGATTATATTTCTTGTATAACTCAAATTGCTCCTCAAAAAATAGAGATAGCTTATTGGGCAGCTTTTCGGGCCAATTACTTTTGGCGGATAGTTAAAGAGTCATTAGATGAATCTAAACACTACCCCTTGTTTGATCTTCAATATCATAAGTTTAAACCGGCTTCCAAAGAATATGACTTTTCAGTTGAACCTACCTACACTTTACGTTCTTATCAACAGATTGCTATCGATAAATGGAAAAAAAATGATTATTTTGGTACAATTGAATTACCAACAGGGTCTGGAAAAACGATTATTGGAATAGATGCGACTCGAGTTGTACATGAAAGAACACTAATCCTCGTACCTACTATTGCACTTATCGATCAGTGGTTAAATCAACTTTCAAGATTTTTATCTATTCCAAAAGAGAGAATAGGAATCTTTTATGGAGAAAAAAAGGCTTTTCGGGATTTTCCAATCGTGATATCCACTTATCAGCTCTTAAGTCAGTATTTGCAAGACCTACATGCAATTGAAAAGAAAGAAGATGAAAATGTAAGAAGGAAAAAAGTAGTCGTTCAAGACACAATAGGGTTTTTCACACATAAATTTGGTCTGTTAATTGCAGATGAAGCTCATCATGTGCAAGCTGAGACCTTTCGTCAAGTTGCTGTTGATCTTGAAATCCCACATCGTATTGCTTTATCTGCCACCATTGAGAAAAGTGTTCATTCCTCACTTGTAATTGCAACACTTGGTCCAATTATCCATAAAGTGACCTATGGTTTACTTGCTCGTGAAGGTCATATTGCCCCAATTTACTTTCGAAGAATTCATATCCCATTAACAGAGGAAGAAAAAGAGATCCTAGATCAAAAAGGTAAGAAAGTGCATGGAAAAATATCACGAGAAGCGTCTAATAAGTTACTAGCGATTAGAAAACTAGTTGAAACACCATTAACATCTCAAACTCTAGTTTTTACCAGTCGTATTAAGCATGCTCAAAAAATTCATTCATATTTAAAAGATCATGGAATAGAGACAACCGTTTTAACTGGTGATACTGTTTTAAATGATAAAGAACTCAATATTCTTCTAGATCAGTTTAGGAGAGGTAAAATTCAGACATTCATATTGGTTAAAATGCTAAATGAAGGTTTTGATGCCCCAGCTGATACTATTATTGTTGCATCAGGAACAAAAAATCGTAGAGAACAAATACAAAGATTTGGAAGAGCTACCAGACCTGGAAAGGTAGCAAAGCTTTTCGAGCTCATTATTGAACCCCTTGAATTAAACTATGAGCTTGAGGTAGCTAAATCTCGTGATGTTTCTGATGTTATTGAACCTCATGTACAAGAAACACTTTTACCAAAAAATATAGAGAGAGACTTCGAGAAAGTTATTCAGGATTTAAAAGAAAGCTTTTTTGATAATTATAGATTTGAATGATTAGGAAAGAATAAATTTTCCATTTTGTTTATCTTGGCCTATAATCAAATTTTCTCACTTCAAGAGGGTCTGCTTTTTCTCTTAATACCTTCATTTCGAGTTCAGTTGGAGGTTTTGTTATTGGAAGCGGATCAGGTATTTCTAATGAAAAACTAGCATTTTCTTGTACTTCTTCTATAGTTGATGATTCGTGAACTGAACGAACCCGCATTCTACTATCTTTTGTTTGAAAATCAAAGATTGCTAAATCTGTTACAATTACAGTAATACCTTTATATTTCTCTAATCCATTTTCTCTACGCCATTCTGGAGAAACACCTTTCCCAGTAATGAAATCTACATTTTCAACAAATGTTCTTTTATCTTGACGTGGAATATATACTAATACATGATGACAGGTATTTATAATATCTCCAACAGCAGCTCCTCCAGGGAATCGAACTTTTGGTTGGTCATAATTACCTACAACACTGTTATTTATATTTCCCCATTGATCTATTTGTGCTGGTCGAATTATCCCAAAATCAAGGGTATGTTTTGGACCTTCCCAATAGCGATAGAGCTGAATTAAAGGATTAAATCCTTTAGCTTTTGGAAAAGCTTCTTTAAATGCATCTAAATCTGTCATAATTGTGAATAAATCAACATCAAGATCAGGTTGAATCCAATAACCTCCATAATAAAAATCTAGATCAGGAGCGTGTGTCATTCGAGCTAACTGGATAGATACAACGGCTAATGGTATCGCGATACCAGTATAACATGATTCCCCATTTTTGACCTCTCTAGCAAGGGATACAGTTAGTTGATCTATTACTTCATAATCAGTCAATTTGTGTCCTCCTTATAGATCTCCTGTTGTAAATAAAGCTGAAATGTTTCAGGACTTCTAGACATACCAGAATAAGTCATGAAATGACCCATATCACCTGCATATTCTGGAGGAAATCCAGTAGGCCATGCACCCTTTGGTGTTTTTGCGATATAATCTACATCAAGGTAAGAAAACATTGGAATATGTCCCTGTTCAACTATCTCCCGTCCTTCTTGATTGGAAATCATCTTTTCAACACACACAAAAAGTTGTTTGGAGCAAAAAGCAGGAAGAAGTGAAAAATCATCCAAAATATGTTGTTTTGGATAATATACGTTACCATTCGAGTCGGCTGCATAAGCATGAATGATAGCAAGATCAGGATTGAGTGCGGGTACTTGAATATATTTTTTATTTTGAATAACTACTTCCTCAAAGTCAGGTCTTACTTTTACTAAATCCGACCCCAAAAGAGAACGAACTGTGGTGACAGGAAGTCCCATTGCCCCTGCTTGGAACGCTCTAACCATACTAAGTTCACTCCACTCCTTAAACACTAAACCTGATCCTTCTTCAATAGATTTTCTGAAATTGTGTGCCATTCCGATCATTGGTAACCCGATAAAACTTGATTCTAGGACTGAGATAGCTTTAACACCACAAAGTAGATCAATATCAAGGTCACCTATCAATGTAATTATTTCTAAATCCTTGATCTGCTGTCGAATTATTTCTCTAACAGCTTCCATTGGTTTAAGAAACATAGCTGCACCCCCAATGGCAATTTTAGTATTTGGTAAAACAATTTCACTAACAATAGCACTTAAATTGCTGATTACGGTCATATTGTGTCATTCCTTTATTCAAATTCTGATTAGAGCACTGGTTTTAATTTCTACTTATAACTCTAAGTGGGAAATGTACTTCAATCTCTTGTATTAATACAATTTAAATCCTTATTGTTTATATAGGATGGAAGATTATATCAAGGAACCTAATCAGATAAATGATCCTTTTCCATTTCTAAAAACCGAGAATGAATTCGTTCCATAAAATCTTCTAATTCTTTGTCAACAATAGAAATCCAATTGATTAATAGATCAAGAACACTAAGAACGCTACTCCCTTTTTCAGTGCTTTTAGACTCTTTACTGAGTGTTTCACCCCAATGTCCACGTATACGTCGTAAATCATCTCCTCTTTCACGTAGATTAACGGCAGTATCTTCAAATCTCTTAACTAACAGCTCTAGAAATGATGTGTCTTCCACTTGATATTTCCATTCACGTGATCCAGGTTCACGACGTCGAGTAATTAACCGCCAA
The DNA here is from genome assembly GCA_030589605.1 of Candidatus Hodarchaeota archaeon. Classification (GTDB taxonomy): domain Archaea; phylum Asgardarchaeota; class Heimdallarchaeia; order Hodarchaeales; family Hodarchaeaceae; genus Hodarchaeum. The sequence goes on from JAUUVJ010000076.1 coordinate 7,727, forward strand.
TTTTCTAATTCTTTTAAATTGCGTGAAATTGTAGATGGATTAACATTAAATCGAGTAACTAAATCTTTTTGTAAAAGAGGCATTTCAGGATCAGTCAATACACATAAAGCATAAATTCGACCCAATAATGGGGAACCACCACGATCATACATAAGATCTTCAAAAAAATTCGATATTTCTTCTTCCAATTTTATAATATCTTTAGCTACTTTCGATTCTTGTGAGTCAGACAATATTATTAACCATCATGTATTTTATATCAGCTATTCTTTGAATTAGTTCTTAATTATTTCGGATATAGACATTAATAACGGATGTCAAACATGATTAGATTGAATATTCAAGTCAGAACGAGCACTTATATCTTTATTGAAAAAAAAACTAAAGATATATTATCGCGCTTTTTCCTCGCTACTTATCCTAAAGTGGAACCTTTTTAAGTGTTAAAGTTATGTATAGTTCTCGTTGATTTGCAACTTGCGGAACATATGCAAATAAGTAAAATATAAATTATGAGTATTAAAAAAGAATAAATATGAAAAGGAGCTAATAATCATGAGTAGTAGTGTATCAAAAGATATAGTCCTTCAAGTATCCAACCTAACAAAAGTATACGGTAAGGAATTCAATATTGGAGGAAGAACATTCGGCCGTGCTGTTGTTGGGGCCAAGAATGTTAGTTTTGATGTAAAAAAAGGGGAGATATTCGGTTTTTTAGGACCTAATGGTGCTGGTAAAACAACCGTTATGCGAGCTGTTCTCGATTACTTACATATAACTGGTTCAGTAACGTTTTTCGGAAAACTAGATCATCATAGAGACGCGTTATTAATTAGAGAGAATGTTGGTTATGTTCCAGGAGAGGTAGCTCTCTATGGCAATTTTAATGGAAATGAAATCATCAAGTACTTCAATAATTTTAGGCCAATCAACCATGAATTTGTTAAAAAATTGAAATCAATCTTTAGAGTTGATTTAACACTCAAAATCGGTCAGTTATCACAAGGGAATCGGAAACAGGTCGCTTTAATTGTTGCTCTTGCATCAAAACCTGATTTATTAATTCTTGATGAACCATCAGGAGGATTAGATCCATTGATGGCAGCTAATTTCCATGATATCCTAAAAGAATTAGCTGAAGAAGGTATAACCATCTTTATATCATCACATGATTTATCTGAGGTTCAAACTGTGTGTAATCGTATAGCGATTATTAAAGAAGGTGAAATTGTTTTAGTAGAGACTATTGAAGAGTTAAAAGCAAAGTTTTTGCAAAAAATGAGAATTATATTTTCAAAGAAAGAAGATATGCCTACTGTCGAGGAATTACTGAGCTTATCAACCGTAGTTTCAGCTGAAAAACCCAATGGAAAGGTTAGAACCTTTTTACTTACAATTGAAGAAGATGCAAATGAATTACTAAAATTTGTAACAAAATTTCATATAAAACGATTATCAATTGAAGATGCAACAATAGAGGAGATATTCCTTCAATATTATCAGTAGGAGGTAAAAAAAATGGTTTTGACACAAAAAGAAGAATCTGAAATAAGAAGTTCACATAGAGTATCATTATTTAATTTAACGATTTATAAGAAGTTTTTACGTAAAGGATGGCTTATGGCAGTAATACCTGGAGTAGTAATGGCTCTCTTTGGAACATTGATGATATTAATTTGGCCAGAATTTGAAGAGGTCATGTCAGACCCAGCTTTTCTAGAATTAATGACTAGCGAAATATATCAACTCCTTCTTGGTGGTAGTTTTGATATGTCGACATTTCAAGGTTTTTGGTCTATTGAGCTCTATACGATACTTGAATTTCTAATGCTTTTCTTAGTGGTATTCATCCCTGTTCGATTGATCTCAAATGAAGTTGATAAAAATACCTTGGATATCGCTCTTAGCTACCCAATTCCCCGATGGCAATTTCTCCTCCAAAAATACCTTGTTTATCTTACCCAAATGTTTTTTATCCCAGTATTTCTCGTACTTAGTGCGCTTCTTGGAGCTATCCCACTTAATGAGACTTTTAATAATACAGGTCTTATCTTATCAGGTTTAGGGTGGTTTGTTCTATTTTTTTCATTAGGAGCAATCTCATTGTTAGTTACTACTTTGTTTCTAGAATCAGGACGTTCTTTAGCTGCAGCTGGTATAATGGTATTCGGTATGTGGATTTTAGATCGTTTATCTGGGTTAGTTGAAAGTACTAAATTTTTGCAAAACATATCAATATTCCATTATTTAGTACCCAGAAAAATCCTTGAAACTGGAGAAATACCTCTTGCTGAATTTGGTCTTGTTGTTTTAATAGGAGTCATGGCTCTAATTGGAGCTTTATATATCTTCAATAGAAGAGAATTAGCTTACTAACTTACTAAACTAAAAGTTTCTCTTTTCTCTCTCTTCTTTTTTTTCGAATTTTCAGATAGATTCGATCTACGATGAAAAGAATAAGTTGAACTAGATGAGAATCGCTTTACCTTTTTCTTATCTCTACTCTTTCTATTATGAAGAAACTAATCATGAATAATAAACCAGATATAACGATTAGAATACCGAAATTTGGTAAAATTTTCTCAGTTGCTGAAGTTACATAAATTTCCATCAAAGGACGAGCCTCAAAAATCGAAAAACTTCTTAAAATTTTAAGATCTGGATTTAAACTGCCAAATGCTTGGAAAAAATACGAAGAAATATAGATAATACCTGTTACTATTAGACTACGCTTAATCTCGACTAATATTAGACTAAAAAATAACGTTAATGTCATGGCTGTCAAAAAGAATAAATAATCAAGAGTAATAACACCAATTGTGTCTAATAAAGGAAAATCGATATCTAAAAAGAGAAAAGATAAGTAAATTCCTAAGAAAATTGACAAAGACATCATCAATAGCTCCAGTGCTGCTGAGAAATATCGGATTGCTAAAACCTCCCGTCTGGAGACAGGTGCTGTTAGGAGATGGTCAGCTGTACCTTGAGCGATTTCATGAGTGAAGATTTGAATTCCCAAGTAAAAACCAAACGGAATTCCGATCCACCAACTCACACTAAACCAGCCCATAGCAAACCAACCCTGAAGATTGGATAAACTGATTAAAGAACCAAGGAAAATTTCAAAGATCGGATTTCCTAAAAGCTCGTCAAATCCTTGAAGCTGGGTAAGGTCATCAGCTGGGAATGTTATTCCGAGAATTAAAACTGTAATAAAAATACCCAAAAAAAGTCCAATAAGGAGCCAGCGATCTTTTTTAATAAATTGAATAAATAAATTAGAATGTGCTTTATTGATAAATAACATTTAAATCCTCCTTTCCTTGTTTCCAGCATATTCATAGTATTGTAAAAATATTTCTTCAAGCGTGGGGTTTTTAATAGTTATATCAGAGATTTTTTCAAATTCTCCTAGGGTTTGTATTAATTTCTCATAATCTCCAGAATATCGAAATTCAACTTTATCTCCCAAGACCTTAATATTTTCGAATTCCTTTTCCTGATGTAATTTACTACTCCATTCCTCAATAACTGATTTGTCGACTTTAAGATACACCTGTTTTAACCGAATATTTACCAAATTCTCAATTAAATCGGTCTTTACTAGAAAACCATTTCGAATTATACCGACACGATCACAAAGAATTTGAACCTCGGAAAGATTATGGGAGGAGAAAAAGAAAGTCCTTCCTTTTTCCTTTTCTTGCTTTATTAGTGCATATAGCGTTTGTTGCATCAGCGGATCCAACCCAGTGGTCGGTTCATCAAGGATATATAAGTCGGGGCTGTGTTGAAATGCTGAAACGATTTCTATTAATCGTTTCTGACCTGTACTCAGGGTTTTAATAGGACGGTCTAATTTGATATTACTGAACTTCTCGATCAATTCTTCTTGATATTCTTTTGATTTTCCATGAAATGATAGAAAAAAATCTAGGTATTCCTGCCCTTTCATATTGCTATAAAGGTATGATTCACCTGGTAAATAACCAATCCACTTATAAAGAGCTTTAGGAAGGTTTTGAAAATCCATTCCCAATATTTGCGCACTCCCGGAATTAGGCTGAAGCAAACCTAAGATCGATCTAATAGATGTGGTCTTGCCTGCCCCAATGGGTCC
>JAUUVJ010000001.1 GCA_030589605.1 Candidatus Hodarchaeota archaeon
AAGTAAATCTAATCTTCTCTAATACTATTATATTTCTAAAGCTATGTAATGAACTAGTTTAATAATCATAAAGCGAGATATAATAATATATAAAGGTTTATGACCTGTCAATTAAAGCTTTAATGACTAGTTCACTAATGAAGCTTATTGACTTTAAAGCCTCAAGAATAGGAAAAATATAGTCTGATCTTCATTTCTATTACTTGTACATACTTATATTTTTTGGTACTTTCTTTTCTGATTTACCAAACAAAACATACAATTATAATCATTTTAGAATTAGTTTATTAAGATGTAGATTTTTATAATTCAGAATGTCTAAAATAGGATTGATACCACTTTAAATACTGCTCTAAACCCTTTTTTATCCCGATTTTAGGTTTGAATTTCAATAAGGATCTAGCCTTAGAACAATCTGCATATGTTATTCTAACATCACCAGGTTGAGGTCCTATATATTCAATTTCCGCTTCCTTCCCAGTTATTTCTTCGAGTAATGATAAGAAATCCATAGTTTTAATTGGAGACCCATATCCTAAATTAAATATTTGAAATCCACCCTGATACTTGAATGCTCTACAAATTCCTTCTACGATGTCCGAAATATAGGTGAAATCTCGTTTCATTTTACATGGGTTGTTATCGTATATTTTAATTATTCTTTTTTCCAAAACTTTCGTTGTGAATATATGAGGTGCCATATCTGGGCGACCACGAGGCCCATAAACGGTGAAAAATCTCAAACAATTAATATTTATATTGAAAAGGTGGTTGTATGTGTAACAAAGAGCTTCTCCAGCCTGTTTTGTGGCAGCATAGATTGAAATAGGACAGGAAATTGAATCATTCTCCGAAAATGGGACTTTCCCTTGATTACCGTAAACAGAAGAGGAAGAAGCGAATACAAAATTCGTGCATTTATTCCTTCGTACAGTTTCCAATAAGTTTAATGTACCCCCGACATTTGTTTCTTGATATAGAAAAGGATTTTTTAAACTATACCTCACGCCAGCTTGAGCTGCAAGATGAATAACTCCACTTATTGCGTATTTTTCAAATAAATAGGACAATTCATCAATATTTCTGATGTCAACTTCATGAAATTCAAAATTATCATAAGCTTTCAGCATTTTCAAGTTATTTCGTTTTAATTTGACATCATAATAATCATTAATATTATCAATACCGACAATTTGGGATCCTTCTTGTAATAATTTTTCACAGGTATTTGATCCAATAAATCCAGCAACACCAGTAATCAGTATTTTTTCTGATTTAACCAATTAAATTCACTTATTTTGAATACTATTTATTATTATTATAATTATTGTATTATAATCTTAAAACAGCTTTCTTTACTAGCTATTGACAAGACTTAATAATTTTAAGGATGAGAAAACAAAATTTTAATATCTTTCTCCTCTTTTCTTCAGAAGATTATCTATTAAATTGAAAATATGATTTTTGTATGAATCAATTTGGATCTTTATTTCGCTAGGATAATATTAATTAGAGATTTGTATTAAAAAGGTCTAATAATATAAAATATTTCAGTTCCAGAGAATATTCTTATATAGTATGATTTAGTATGATCGAGTATGATTAGAATAAGATAAAAACTAAAAAAAATATTCCCTAAAAATGATCAGTTTTATGAAACAATATGTGGTGAGAGATATGAATAAAATAAGTGTAGCGATTCACGGAACAGGATTTATTGGTCTAGTTAGTGGATGTTGTTTTGCAACCCGAGGAATTAAAGCAATCAACTCTACATTCAATAAGGGAAATTGTGAAAGAATAAATAATGGTGAATCACCTTTTTTTGAGAATGGGTTAGACGAATTACTCAAAGAAGCAGTTTCTTCTGGTAATTTTAAATGTGTCGTAGGCCGTGATAAAGCTATTGAAGAATCAGATATCAGTATAATTGCTGTAGGTACTCCTATGCGCAAAGATAATAGTATTGATTTGTATTTTATAAAACAAACTGCCCGCCAAATTGGACATGCTTTGAAAAAAAAGGACGAGTATCATCTTATTGTTGTTCGTTCAACTGTAGTTCCAAGTACAACTCGGAACCTTGTTGGAAAACTTGTTGAAGAAGCATCAGGAAAAAAAATGGGGAAAGATTTTGGTCTTTGTATGCAACCAGAATTCCTAGCGGAGGGAAGATCAATAGAAGATACGTTCAAACCTGATCGAATTATTATAGGTGAACTAGATCAAAAATCAGGTGATATTCTTCAATCTTTGTATGAACGATTTTATGGAAACTATTTAGAGAATTGTCCAATACTCCGAATGAATCTAGAAAGCGCTGAACTTGTAAAATATGGTAATAATTGTCTTCTTGCGACAAAAATTTCCTATGCGAATGAAATGGCTAGGATTGCTGAATTAGTTGTTGGAGTTGACATTGTACAGGTTATGAAGGGTGTTGGTTTAGATTATCGTATTAACGAAGAATTTTTAGGTGCAGGTGTTGGATTTGGAGGATCTTGTCTCCCAAAAGATGTAAATGCCATTACAGCCTTTGCAAAATCAAAAGGTTATAATCCTCGATTATTAACTTCTGTTTTGGATATAAACGCAGATCAAACAATTCACGTGGTTTCTCTGCTAAAAAAAGAATTACCTGACATTAAAGGCAAACGAATCGCATTACTTGGTTTAGCTTTTAAACCTGGGACTGATGATATGAGATTTGCTCCTTCTATACGGATAGCTCATCATTTAATTGATGAGGGAGCATCAGTAATAGGTTACGATCCTGTTGCAGAGATAGAAGCAGAAAAAATCTTAGGAAATTCAATTGATTATGCTAGTGGAGTTGAAGAGGCCCTTTATGATGCAGATGCTGCTATTATTATTACAGAATGGGATGAAATATCAACGATTAAAGTTGAAGACTTTAAAAAATATATGAAAACACCAATTATCATTGATGGTCGTCGTGTTTACAATCCTGAGGAGTATAACAATGATATAAGACTTGTTAGCTTTGGTAGAACAGAAATATCTTAAACTGTGTGTATTAATAATCTAAACTGAATATAATACTAGATCTCTTCATTTTGTGGTTTTTCTATGACTCAGAAATCTCGAATTACTATTACAATTGATCCACACATATTAGAACTTGTTGATAATGAAATTGATGGAGTCGCAATTCGTTCTCGTAGTGAAGCGATAGAAAAGTTTGTAGGAAAATATCTGACGCAGCAAAAAACAGCTATTATTCTTGCAGGAGGAGATCCAAACTCTTTACGCACCTTGAAAACTGGAGATTTTAGACCATTACTTCCTATCAATGACAACACTCTTATAGAATATATTATTGACAAAATTTTTTCTGCTGGCTTCCAAAAAATTATAATCATTGGCCAATCAAACTTAATCAAAGCGATTTATTCTGTAATCGCACCAAATCACCAATTATTAGAAAAAATTGAGTTTATCGAAGAAACTAAGGCTCTTGGAACTGCTAAAACTCTTGAGTTGGCTCGAAATAGAATAAAAAATGATTTTCTCATGGTCCCTTGTGACACTTTCTTTGATTTCAACTTAATTGATCTATACAATTTTCATATTAAACAGGATGCTCTAGCTACCTTCGCAATATACAGTCGTACTTCATTTGATAGCAATTACAAGGGTGTTGTAGAATTAGATGGATTTCATATAATTTCTCATGAAGAGAAACCAAAGGAACCTAAAAGTCATTTAATCAAAACGATGATTAGCATATTTTCACCACAAATATTTGAATACATCCCCATGGGCCCAATGGAATGGAGAATTGAGATAGATTTAATAGCTAAATTAATTGATCAGAAAAAAGTTTTTGGTTATCCTATTGCTGGAGAATGGTTCAATGTACATTCTTTGGAAGACTTAGCATTACTAAAAGAATATTTGGGGTATCAGACATAGTAAAAATCAATTAATTTTAGCGAAAATGTGATAGATGTGGTTATTAATATAGTTATTAATTTCACCAACAACCTTGGATACTGAAGCAGAAAAAGTATTATTAAAAGATACTTTTGTACTTGAAGTAGGAAAAGAGTTTCCGTATGATTCAAGTTGTTCTTAATATGTCGGTATTGCTAAATTTTCACCAAAAGGGGTTCAACATCTTAAAGAAACACTAGAGGAAATGACTCATGAAGAAGGATTCTTAGATTGTTATTTCACAGATATAATCCAACGTCTTATTTATAAAGGGTTCACAATAAGTACTCAGACGATTTCACCAGAACTCTGGGGTAGATATTGATTATTCAAGAGATTTATATCGAACTAAAACCGAAGTGCTACCTTTAATCCTCTCTTAGGTTGATTCGTCAATCTTATCAGTGTTTTCGAAATATATTTATCAGAATGAATATTATTGAATCAAAAGATTGAAAGAAAAACAATTTCGTACACGAATACATTTAGGGATCTTAAAATGGTCACGAAAGCATTAATCTTGCTCACATTCAATGAAATAACTGGATCTAAAGCATTATTTTCGAAAATCCCATTTGATCTGTTTGATAATATAGTATTAGTTGATGGAGGCAGTACTGATGGAACAGTAGAATTTTGGCAGGAAAAGGGAATCAAAGTAATAAACCAAAGATCGAGAGGTCGAGGTACAGCTTTCATAATCGCCCAAAATAGATGTATGGAAGATATTCTACTCTTTTTTTCTCCAGATGGCAATGAAAACCCATTTGATATTCCAAGAATATTAAAGGAAGTAGAAACAAGAGGAGATTTAGTTATTGCATCTAGATTTGCTAAAGGCGCGAAGAGCTTGGATGCAGTAGGCCATCGACGATTCGGGAATCTATTATTTACCTTTATTGTTAATTTTCTATTTCGAGCAGGTGTGACTGACGCAGTAAACGGATTTCGAGCGATATGGAAACATCAGATGGTTAAATTAAATCTACCTTTCTCTCGGTTCGAAATCGAATTTCAAATGACGATTCGTGCCTCAAAAATGGGATATCGAATAATTGAAATCCCCACCATTGAATTTGAGCGCATCGGAGGAGTTTCGAAGGCAGGATCACTTTCTGTAGGAATATCTTATCTCAAAGTTGCATTAAAGGAACTTATTATTGGGAGAAGATTTTACAGGAACAATTGATATCTACGAGATAAAAAATGTCCATTAAGGTTTTATATCATTAATCACTTTTACTTTCAAATCTGGTGATAAAAATTTGATTGATTTAGACGCAACAGGCTTTATTATTGCAATTCTTCTATTGGCTATTTTTCATGCCTTTGGAGAAGTCATGTATAAGAATGGTTTTATGTTGTTTATTAAGAGAAAGAGATCTGAAAAAGGAAATTTCAATTATTTCTATCCATTGATAATTCCTATATTGGTTATTTTATTTTCAATAGCAATTTCTTTAGGAATAAAAGTCATTTACGGAATTATTTTAGGATCGAATGAGTTATCTATTACAGCTGGTTTGTTTTTAGGATCTATTTCAATATTCTCTGTGATTTTTGGTAAATTTTTTTTTCAAGAACAGCTATTACGGTCCCAAGTGTTTGGTATTTTACTAATTGCCCTAGGAATAATTCTCTTGGTGTAAAAAATGGAAAAAGATAAAAAAGAATATATTCTAAACTTTTGGTTTCCGTTAATCCTCGCAATTCTAATCTATTGCATAGGAGACGTTCTGCTAAAAATAGGTAATGCTGAACTTGGATTTCAATTATCTGGGATCTTCGAAGAAGAATTTTGGGTTGCCCTTATTGCTAGCCTTCCTATAGTATCTTCTTTCATCCTGGCAATGACTTCCAAACTTATAATGGGGTTGGTACTATCAAAAAATCCTTTGGGGATTACTGAAGGTATCTTTCTTGCATTAACAGCAGTTATCACATTTTTCTTAGGTATTCTGATATTTGGAGAAAATTTAATGTCTATAGATTTAGTGGCAATAAGTCTTATTGCGATTGGAATACTCTTAGTTTATAATTTTGATATTCAAAAAGAGGAAATTGAAATAACCGAAGTTGATGAATCAATCTAATCAACATTCCAATGAAGATAAAATTGTTATTACAATGAATATTGGAATATCTCAATGGAGCAAACCTGGCGATATTGAACTACCTAAAGAGAATCAGTTGTATCAAATCCAGCTTGAAGTTGATCACTACCATTCTAACATATTTATCTATGAGGAGATGGTCTACTCATTATCGTGTCACATAATAAATCCTTCTTTTGAAACCGAGGAAAATTCTAGAAATTGGGATAAGGAATGGTTTATGTCGATTTCGAAATATATGAAAAAAAAAGTACCAAGTAAAATAGAAGCAATTTTTAATTTTTATCATCCTTCTAAGTATAGATATGATTAAAACTTCTTCATGATTCTTTATTCTAAAATTGTATTAAATAAAACTCCATTTTTTCATGAAGAATTTGTTTTAGTGATTTATTTGCTAGAATTTGAATAGCATTGTTACTTACTTTCCTTAAGAATTATATAGTCCCCTCAATCACTCCTTCTTATTTAATACAAGATTTATATTTCAAATATCATAGCTCGTACTATTGAATTACAAAGTGGATGAGAATAAAAATGGATAAGGTAGCTCTCATTACAGGAATAACAGGACAGGATGGTTCATATTTAGCTGAATTCTTATTAAATGAAGGTTATACTGTTCATGGAATAATAAGACGAACAAGTACCTTTAACACGCAACGTATAAGCCATATTTTTGAAGAACCATTTAAAAAAGACAAACAATTATTTTTACATTATGGAGATTTAACTGATTCAAATTCATTGTCTTCTATTCTAACCAACGTAAACCCTGATGAAGTTTACCATCTCGCGGCACAAAGCCATGTAAAAGTTTCTTTTTAACTTCCAAAGTATACTGGCGAAGCTACAGGCATATCAACGACAAGTTTGTTAGAAACACTTCGAAAATTAGATTCTGATTGTAAATTTTATCAGGCTTCCTCATCTGAAATGTTTGGCTCATCTCCACCCCCTCAAAATGAAAAAACACCTTTTTATCCTCGTAGTCCTTATGCAATAGCCAAACTTTATGCATTCTGGATGGCAGTTAACTATCGAGAGGCATATAATCTTTTCATCTGTAATGGAATTTTATTTAATCATGAATCTCCTCGTCGGGGTAAAACATTTGTTACCAGGAAAATTACTCAAGGTTTAGCCAAGATTAAAGCTGAAAAACAAAAATATATTTATCTAGGTAATTTAAAAGCGAAACGAGATTGGGGTTATGCACCTGAATATGTGAAATTAATGTGGAAGATATTGCAACAAAATGATCCTGATGATTTTGTTATCGGAACGGGAGAAACCCATAGTATAAAGGAATTTCTAGAGGAAACTTTCAACTACTTGGATATGGATTGGAATAAGTATGTAAAAATCGATCCCAGATACTTTAGACCAACTGACGTCGAAATCCTAAGAGCTGATACATCTAAGTCAGAAAAAATTCTGGATTGGCAACCGAAAGTTAAGTTTTCAGAACTAGCTCGCATTATGGTTGATTATGATATGCTTTCATTTGGTTTAAATCCTCCAGGTGAAGGAATTTCATTCTTAGAAAAAAATGGATTGCTTTGGACAGATAGCATTGAAACATTAGGCTAAGGAAGTTGTTCAATGGAGATTTCGAAGGATTGGCAAGTATATATAACAGGACATTCAAGTATGGTTGGAAAAAATCTTATTCCATTATTAGAGTCTCTTAACTATTCCAATATTCTTGTTCAATCATCAAAGAGTCTAGATCTCAGAAATCAAAACAAAGTAAATGATTTTTTTAAGAAAAATACTCCAGAAATTGTTATACATTTAGCAGCACGGGTTGGAGGTATTTTGGCAAATATCAAAAGACCTTCTTCCTTTATATATGATAATCTAATGATGCAAACGAATATAATCCATTCAGCACATAAACATGGATGTAAGAAGTTAATTTTTCTTGGAAGCTCTTGCATATATCCAAAAGACTCTCCTCAACCAATGCGTGAAGAATATTTTTTATCTGGGAAACTAGAACCAACTAATCAAGCCTATGCGATTGCCAAAATAGCTGGTATCCAGATGTGTTATTCCTACCGAGCTCAATATGGAGACAATTTCATCTCACCTATACCGAGTAATCTTTATGGATATGGTGATCATTATGATGATGAAAATTCTCATGTTCTAGCGGCATTAATTAGTAAGTTTCACAAGGCAAAAGTTGAAGAAAGAGATTTTGTTACAATTTGGGGTTCAGGATCACCTCGAAGAGAATTTTTATTTGTAACTGATTTATGCGAAGCAATTATATTCCTTTTAGAGAAATATAACAGTAGTGAGATTATCAATGTTGGTTCTGGAGTTGATATCAAGATTAAAGAACTTGCTTCAATAATCAGTAAGACTGTTGGGTTTTCTGGTGAACTTAAATTTGATACTAGCAAACCTGATGGAATGATGAGGAAATTACTTGATGTTTCAAAAATTAAAAATTTAGGATGGAAAGCAAAAACCCCACTAGTAGATGGAATTGAAAGATCATACAATGAGTTTCTAAGACGTTAGTAGCGAATAAGCGAATTGAGAAGGTAAATTAAACGATGCAATCTCACAAAAAATCAATGAATGAGATACAACAAAAAATTAACACTTTAATTGATTCCTATTTCCAATTGAAGAATAAAGAAAAAACTTCTTCTCTGTACCCGTTAGTAACTCCAACTTTCGGTTCTGATGAAGTGAAAGAAGCTGTTGATTCATTGTTAACTACTTTTGTCACGATGGGGAAGAAATGTGCCCAATTTGAGACTGATTTTGCCAATTATGTTGGTGTAAAGCATGGATTATTTGTTAATTCAGGTTCAACTGCCAATCTCATAGCACTGTCTATTTTAAGTTCACCAAAGATTCCCAACGCAATAAAACCAGGTGAAGAAATAATTACGTCTGCTGTTACATGGTCAACGACCGTATTTCCTATATATGACATTGGTGCAATCCCAGTATTCATTGATAGTGATCCTGAAACTATGACTCTTAATATTGATCAAATAGAAGACGTAATTTCAGATAAAACTAAAGCTATAATGCCTGTTCATCTCTTAGGAAATCCTTGTGATATGAATGAAATATTAAGGATTGCTAATGAATATAAATTGCATGTAATAGAAGATTGTTGTGAAGCTCATGGCGCCAAAATTGGTGATCGAATGATTGGATCTTTCGGACACCTTAATACATTTAGTTTCTTCTTTTCACACCATATTTCCACGATCGAAGGTGGAATGATTTTAACAGATAATACTGAATTTTACCAGATTGGAAAAAGCTTACGTGCTCATGGATGGATCCGAGAACGAGATGATCAAAAATCAATTATTAAGAAGAACCCAAATTACGATCCTCGCTTTTTGTTTATTCATAGAGGGTTCAATGTCCGTCCTACGGAGATTCAAGGAGCATTTGGAATTCACCAACTTCCAAAATTGGAGAATTTTATTCAAACTAGAGAAATGGCAGCATTATTCTTGAATGAACACCTTGAAAAATATAGAAAATATATCCACATCCCGAAAATCATAGATAAAGTAAGACAATCTTGGTTTGGATACTCTATCATAGTCAAACAAGAAGCTCCATTTACTAGAAATGAGTTATCAAAACATTTGGAGAATAATGGAGTAGAAACACGTCCAATAATGGGTGGAAATTTTGTTGAACAACCTATTATGTCAGAATTAAAATATAGAGCGAGTAACTCTCTACCAAACTCGCAACATATTTTTCATAATGGTATCTTTATTGGCCTTCATCACAAACTAGAGAAAAATATACTCAAGAAAATTGTAAAGATTTTTAATGACTTTTTTGATAATTACATTTAATATTCACTTTGACAAGATGTGAAAACCTTGGTGATTAATATTATTGTTTATGGAATGGGATATGTTGGCATTCCTATTGCTGCTCTTCTTGCGAACATTGATGGATTTAATGTAATTGGTGTTCAACGTAGATCGAAAAGGTCTGGATGGAAAATTGACTGTCTTAATCAAGGAAAATCTCCTTTCAAAGGGAAAGAACCTGGTTTAAATGATCTTATCAGGACTGTTGTTAATAAAGGACAATTTAAAGTCACAGATGATCCTTCTATATGTTCTTCAGGAGATTATTTGCTCATCGATGTTCAAACTCCAACAGATGAAGCACACATTCCCCAATATGAATCATTGAAGGAAGTTAGTACTCAAATTGGTAAACACATGAAAAAAGGCGTTACAATTATCGTTGAATCCACAGTCGCACCTGGGACAACAGAAGGGATAGTTCTTCCAATTTTAGAAAAAGAATCAGGTTTGAAAGGAGGAAAAGATTTCCATCTTGCTTTTTCTTATGAGCGTGTTATGCCAGGAAAATTATAAGAGTATATCGTGAATATGCCTCGTGTTATTGGGGGTATTGATTTACCTAGCTCTAAAAAAGCACATTGGTTATACAAGCACATTGTTAAAGAAAAAATTACTATTACTGATAGTTGTGTTGCTGCTGAACTCGCAAAAACAATCGAGAATTCTTATAGGGACGTAAATATTGCTTTTGCGAATGAAATGGCTTTAGTGTGTGAAAGTATGGGAGTAAATATCTATGAAATAATTGAACTTATTAATGCTCGTCATGATCGTCATATGCATCTTCCTGGGGCTGGGGTTGGAGGCCATTGCCTTCCTAAAGACCCTTGGCTTTTAAGATATGGTCTTATGAGATATGGTTCTAATTCCCGTGAACCAGAATTCATTTCCTTAGGTAGAAGGATTAATGATTACATGCCAATACATATGATCGAATTAATTGGAATGGCTTTTTCTGATCATCAACAGGAGTTTCATGATGCTGTTATTGCAGTTCTAGGGGTAGCTTATTTAGAAAATTCAGATGACGTTAGAAATGCACCTGCTCGAACTGTTATTTCCTTATTAAAATCTCGAAATGCCCAAGTTAGAATTCATGATCCTTATATTAAAGAATTAGATGGCCTCTCTGTAGACCAAGATTTCTGGGAAGTAGTAACTCAAAGTAATTGCCTAGTTTTTATGACAAAACATTCACAATACTATGATATTGACTTAGAAAAACTGAAAAAAGTGATGAAATTACCTATAATTGTTGATGGAAGGAATATTTTTGACCAAAAACAAGTAGAAAATCTTGGTTTTTCCTATAAAGGTGTCGGAAAGGGTTAAAAGGATATTTTTAACTTGTTTCCTTTTTTAATCTAGATTTAAGACCTTAGGAAATTAAATGTCATTATTGACTAAAACATTAAATAATAAAGATTAATACAGTATTACTATCAAAACATTCCGAATGGTTATATTTATGCCAAAAATAGCGTATTTCATAGATGATCATGGTCATGGGCACGCTAGTCGAAATATTGCTATTATTCGCTCTTTATTAGAGTTTAATTTAGAGACTTTGATCATCATTCTTACCTCAAAACCGTTACCTTTTATCAAACAATCTTTGCATTCCTCCGAGAATGAAGACCGAATTGAATTTCATGAATTTTCTAATTGCCATGGGTTTATTGGGGATGATTTAACTGGCAAAATCGACCATCAAGCTACTACTAGTCTTGTTCACAACTGGCTTCAATCCTGGAAGGAATCATACTTTTTTGAAGCATATAAATTTCTTAAGTCCAAGAATATTGATTTAATCATTTCTGATATATCTCCTCAACCGTTTTTATTAGCTGAAAAACTGGATGTCCCAAGTATTGCGATCAGTAACTTCACTTGGTTAGATATTTATCAAAATTTATCCTACAATGAAGATGATCTGAATTCAATATGGAAAGCGTATCGTGAGGCATCTTTGGGTTTATTGTTACCTTTTAATCTTGATAATACTGTTTTTCGCTCAACTCTTGAAGTGAGTTTAGTGAGTCGAAATTCTATTCGTACACGAGACCAAATGCGAAAGTTCCTAGATATCGACTTATCAACAACTATTATTTATGCAGGTACGGGTGCTTCAATAAATAATCCGTTCAAAGCTGAATGGTTAAATACTGAAAATGTTTTCATAATTGGTGGTCACTCCAATCTTGAAAATGATATGAATGTACGAACAATACCAAAAAATGATCTTGAAACCCAAGAATATATTTCTTGTAGTGATATTGCTTTGATTAAGTTTGGGTATAGCTCAGTCTCTGAAGCTATTCGTTCACATATTCCCATCATTGGAGTTGATTTTGCTCAAACTACTGAATCCCGAATGATTTCAAAGAAGATAAAGGAACTAGGAATTGGGATTGAAGTTTCAGTAAAAGATTATTTCGACGGGAAATGGAGAGAATATATCCCTCAAGTTTTAGATCTTCAAACAAATTACTCTTCTTTGCCTGATCGATATACGAAGAATGGTGAAACCCAAATATCAAACATCATTTCAGATTTACTTGATGAAATCGGCTGAAATCTTTCTTTCTTATTTCATTTCAATATATCATTGAATTAATGAATTTTTTCATGATTTTATTTCGTTTTTCTTTATTCTCTTTATTTCCCCTTCTCTATCTTCCTGTCATTTGGTTAGGTACTCCTTTAAATTTCTGGTAATAACTTTCAGGGTTTTTAAACCTATATATCTGAAGCTCATATAAAAAGAGGGATAGTTTCAAAAAAATAAAAAGAGAAAAAAGTGAATACTTTGTTTAATGGTATTCCTGTTTCTCTGGTTTGGTATTCCAGGCTAATAATAATATTAACCCGCCTAGAATGATGGTGATTGCCCATGACGCGATGGCTCCTTCTGAACCAAACAGGTCTAAAAAGACAGCTGATCCATAAGAAGTTACTGCAGCACCTACATATCCCCATCCATCGATAAAGCCCGTTGCAGTTGACGCTGCTTTCCGTGTTCCGAATTCCATGGGAATTGTCGATACTAGTAGAACATGAGGTCCAAAAACCAAAAATCCGATCAAAATGAGCATGGGTACACCTAACAACCAGTCTAATGGCGGAATAAACAAATAAGCAACTAATGAGAGCCCTAATACACCAAAGAGTACTGTAACAACTGGCATGCGTCGTTTTCCAAGATATTTATCTGAAAACCATGCACATACTAATGCTCCGATAATTCCTCCCAACGGAAATGCTAGTGTTTTCCAAATTGGAAAAAAATCATCATTTTGGACTTCCGTTGCAATCATATAAGGTAACCATTCAGTGATTCCATATCTAACGATATTGAGACAGAAAAGGCCCAATGACGCAAACCATACGGTTCTATTACGAATTATCGATCCAAATGTGTATTCAAACCCGAGATGAGTATCTGCTCTTGCCTCTGCGATTGTGGTTTTTCCAGCATCTTCTTCTTCAATTGTTGGTAGTCCGACTTCTTCTGGGGCATTTCTTACTCGAATATACATATGAATCCCTGAAGCTAACATTATCACTCCAGCCACCCAAAATGCAAATCGCCAATCCAAACCAAGTGTTACGATTACGAATGTTGCTATCACCCAGGAAGCTGCTCCTCCTACTTGATAGGAAGTTCCTAATCGACTTGACCATCGTCCTCGCTCTTCAGCGGGGTACCAATTGGCAACCGTCTTTACTGAAGGTGCCCAACCCATTGCCTGAAAGAATCCATTCATACCCCATAAGAGCATCATCATCCAAACTAATCCATTTGTAAACCCCATCAAAATATTTATACTAGCTGATACAATTAACCCAAATGATACCAGTTTTCTTGCCCCAAATTTGTCCCCTAATATCCCATTGACAAACTGACCTCCTGCATACATTATGAAGAATAAGGTTCCAATCAGACCTAATACTCCGGCATCCACTAATGGATATTCGCCTTCAATAAAACTTTTAGCTATTCCGAAGTTGACTCGTCCTAGATAATAGGTTAAATACGTCACCCAGACGGTGATAAAAATTCGAGTTCTCCATTGCTTCCACATTTGATCTGTTTCTGTGTTCATTATTTCATTCATTCTAAATCACATTGTTCCTCTTCGTTCATAAAAGTCCTTTTTTAATCATATCCTTTGCATATTCAAAGTCTTGTACCGTATCCATTTCAACCCATTTATTTTTGATGTCAACAGAATGAACTGGATATCCTCGTATAATTAGTTCCTGAATCATATCGGTAATGTAGGCATAATCCATATTAAGAGCATCATGAAATCGCCCTTCATATTTGCACCATTTATTCTCTTTTGCACGATGATAATTCCTTACCAGAATTTCTGCTCCTTTTCTAGAAAATTTCGCTAGCCCAATAAATTCTCCATAAGCTATCTCTGGATTAAAGAACTTGGATAGTTTCGTAACTCTATCACCTTCTACACAAGCTAATTCTGCTTCGTCAGTTGGATGATCTGTCCTGCCAATATACCTTTTATTCCAAGAGGTATCGATAATAAGGCTGATATCATGAGGAGAGTCTATAAGTTTTTGAACAACGTCTTTTGAATATAGTATATCAGAATATGATACAATAAATCCTTCATCCATGAATTCTTCGGCGTAGAAGAGGGAGGGTAATATGTTGTTATTATAATAGTCATCATTGTCATAATAGGTAACATTTGGAATGTTTATCTTCTCTTTCTGATATCCTCGAACAATAGCAAAGTCTTTAATGCCACATTCACGTTGAGCAGTCATTATTCTTTCAAGAATAGATTTTCCTTCAATTTCTAACAAAGTTTTAGGCAGATACTCTGTAAGAGGGCGCAATCTAGTGCTTGGGCCCGCTGCTAAAATTATTGATTTCATATTGGTGTCACTTGTCCTTTTTGTATCTTTTCACACATTTCTAGTGCAAATATTTAAATAGAATGACTTTATTTCACACACTATTGTAGGAAAACAACGTGAGATACATGGTTTTCATTAAAAAAGTAAAATCTGGTTCGAACACCTATTATTACCTAATGCAAAGTTTTCGTTTAGATGGAAAAGTCCGTCAAAGATTAATAAAAAAAATCACTGTTGAAGAAGCCAATGATCCTGAATTTATCGATACTTTCCTGAAGGATAATCCTAGTTTCGAGTATACTGGAATTAAAGCTATTATTCCAGCAGCAGGTAAATCAGTTCGTCTTTTTCCTCATTCTCAAGATCTACCCAAAGGACTTATCCCTGTAGGTAAAAAATCTATCCTCCGCTACATTATTGAATCGCTTCATAATTATGGAATTAACGAAATAATTATCATTACTGGTTTTCAAGATAATAAAGTGCGTAAATGTTTTCGAAGTGAGGTAAAATACATTTTCAACCCCTTTTTCAGTATCTCAAATATTCTAGCAAGCATCTGGATGGCACAAAATGAATTAGAGGGTACAGTTATCATTCTCTATAGTGATTTGCTTTTTGAAAAAACGATTCTTGATAAGCTTATCCAAGATGAGAATGATTTTTCAATTGCAATTTCTCCTAATAACTTGGATAGTGAGGCAGAAAAAGTAATTTTGAACGGTAATTTTGTTAATGAAATAGGAAAAGATATTCCATATGATTCGAAGGGATTTGAATTCGTAGGTATTGCTAAATTTTCTAAGAATGGAGTACAATATCTTAAAGAAACATTAGAGGAAATGGCTCATGAGGAGGGGTTCTTAGGTTTTTATTTCACGGATGTAATTCAACGGTTGATTTATAAAGGTTTAAAGATCAGTACTCAAGTAATTGCTCCAGAACTTTGGGTAGATATTGATTTCCCGAGAGATTTACAACGAGCAGAAAACAAGGTACTACCTCTTCTTTTCCCCTAAGTAGAGTCAATAATCAATTCACTATTCTCGAATAGCTTTTTCTCAAAATGAATGATATGAAGAAAATATGAAAAAAAATACCTAATGATGATGTAGAAAGCCAAGATTATATTATGTGCAGTGATATTGCCTTGATAAAGCCAGGATACAGCTCTGTATCTGAGGCTATTCGTTCTCAAATCCCTATTATTGCCGTAGATTTCCCACAATCTAGAGAATCTAAATTTATTTCTAACACAATTCAAGAGCTTGGAATTGGAAAAATAATCACTCCAAACGAATATTTTATGGGTAAATGGAACGAGATTATTCCTGAAGTTCTGCGAATGAAAGAGAACTATAAAGATCTTCCTAGTAGATTTGCACAAAATGGTGAAATTCAAATCTCTACTATTATTCTGGATTTGTTAGAGGAAATTATGTAGTTATAGAGGTTTTTTCTCTTAATTTTTGATTTTTTTGGTCTTTAAATGATTAAATCTTCCCTTAGACCGTTTTTTTCTACTTAAAATAACTTATTTAATATTGAATTGTCAATTTTCGTATCTTTAAGAGAAGATACATGCTCAGAGTAGAGTTAATTAATTTTTACATTCCTCGCCCCCTTGTGAATGTTATGGCGGAAAAGGTAGCTGTTATCGGGATGGGCTATGTTGGTATTCCTATTGCCGCATTGTTAGCCGATACAGGTGATTTTGAAGTTATTGGTATCCAAAGACGATCAAAACGTTCAGAGTGGAAGATTGATTATCTGAATGAAGGTAAATGTCCTATCAAAAACGAGCCAGATCTACCTGAATTAATTAAAAGGATTGTTTTAGAAAAAAAGACCTTCTCAGTCAGTGACGATATTTCAGCTGTTAGTGCTATGGATTATATCTTAATCGATGTCCAAACACCAACCAACGAAAACAATGTTCCTCAATATGTTTCTCTTCGTGAAGTTAGTCACCAGGTCGGCGAGAACTTATCGAAAGGGGTAACTGTGATCATCGAATCCACCTGCGCTCCTGGAACAACTGATTATATCGTTAAACCCATTCTAGAGAAAGCATCTGGTTTGGAATGTGGAAAAGATTTCTTCCTTGCTTTTGCTTATGAGAGGGTCATGGTTGGACGATTACTCTACAATATTTTGAACTACGCTCGAATTGTTGGAGGAGTTGGTAAAGAAAGTGCTGCAAAAGCCACTCTCATGTATGAAAAAGTGCTAAAAAGTGAAATTATTCAAACAACTGCAATGACTGCTGAAGTAGCTAAAGTTGTTGAAAATACCTATCGTGATGTTAATGTCGCTTTCGCTAATGAAGTTGCTCTTGTTTCAGAATCACTAGGTGTAGATGTTCATGAAGTCCGACTGTTAGTAAACAATCTTCCTTTCTTGAAAGGTCGTGGTAATCCTCATCGTAACATGCACGTTCCTGGTGCGGGTGTTGGTGGTCATTGCCTCGTTAAAGATCCCTGGCTATTGAAATATGGCTTGAATAAGTATGGAAAACGACCAGTGGATTTAAGAGTTATTGAGTCCAGCCGTTATCGTAATTCAAATATGCCCAAGTATGTTTATCAACTATTAACAGAGTGTCTTCACCAAGCTAATAAAAAAATCTCTGATTCCTTAAAAATAGCTGTTTTAGGTGTAGCGTACATTGAAGATTCAGACGATCCCCGTAATACCCCAACTCGTGATATAATTCAGCAATTAAAGAAGAACAACATTAATTTCATGGTGCACGACTCTTTTGTTCGCCAAGGAGAGGTTAATTTTCCCTTTACTAATGATCTCAATTCAGTTATTGCAGACTCAGATGCTATTCTTGTTATAACAGCCCATCAAGAGTATAAAGACTTGAATCTTCATTCAATTAAAACTCTGATGAAGGAATCACCTATTATTATAGATGGTCGTGTTACTTTTCCCCCTGAAATAGTTGTTGAAACAGGGTTTATTTACAGGGCTATTGGTCGAGGGCAATTCATTCCAGAATAGGCCTCATTCTTTCTCACTGTTTCTTAATGGAAGAAATAATCCTGATTTTACTTAGGACAATCTTTATTGGATTCAAAATATTTCATATATCAGAATATGATATAGTCTTTTTTTCCTTGAATAATTAGCCTTCTTCCTAATAGATACCTGTTTATCGGTTTCTAGCTTTCGTTGAAGTAACTCTGGATCATACAAGATGTTTTTCTTAAATTTACATGTCAGCAGAACTTTTTTATGTATAAAATCAGGATTTTTTATTTTCTTGAAAAAGAGATAATGAATTCCTACTATTCGTCTAATTTTACGTTGAATATGATATGATACCTTCCAAAGGAATTTATCTTGGAATCGCGGAATTATAATAGGTACATTTATCCCTAATTCACGAGCAGCAAAAACTCTATAATCCCCATCCACAACTTTCATTGCCTTATTCACAATGACTACATATTTAAAGCCATACAGCGCGATAGAGGGTAAGCACTCTAAATAGTGTACAAGATCAAGTGCTGTTGGGTCGTCATATTGTTTAGGATCATCAATTTAAGAACAGGCATAATAAAAACATATGACTGGTTTAAAGACAAAAAAATCTAAACGATGTATGTTTTCTTGGGATCGGAAAATTATATGACGACTGATTATTTTGATGTTATTGCCGAAGATTACGATTACTGGAAAAATCGTAACAGAAGATATTATACTATCTTGAAAAGAATATTATCACAAAAAATTTCTTCAAAATGGAGCGTTTTAGATTTTGGATGTGGAACAGGCGATCTGCTTGCGCATTTGTCTCCTAAAGATGGCATAGGTTATGATCCTTCCTCGGAAATGGTTGAACTATGTCGTCATAAATACCCCTCCCTCCAATGGAGTAACAATATACCGCATAAGAAATTTGATGCGGTTTATTCAGTCGATGTGCTAGAACATGTGAGAAATTTGGATATATATATCCAAGAGATGAAAAGTTGCCTAAAACCTAATGGAACGCTGATTCTAATTTTTGCTAATCCTTATTGGGAACCTTTACTAATTCTTCTTGAGAAACTCAAACTGAAAATGCCCGAAGGACCTCACATCCGATTATCTAATAAAACAGTTAAGCAACATCTTGAAAGAAATGGGATGCAAGTATCACACATAGATTATGAAATGCCTGCTATTAAAAAACTCGGGTTAATTGAAATCTGGACAATTTATTGAATAATTGATTTTATTAATTCTGATTTCTCAATAGATTTATTAAAAAAATTCTCAAAAAGCAAAAGTTGGTTGATTTAACAAGACATTTTATGATTCTTATAAGGAGATTATTTATTGGAGACAAAATCACATTCAGGACAGTTCAAAAGGAAAACACCGCAAAGTATTTCCATAATCATCCCAACTTTAAATGAAGAGGGTACAATTTTTCAGATAATTACTGCATGTAGAACTTTAGCACTAAGAAAAGTGAAAGAAGTAGAAGTTCTTGTTATTGATGGAAATTCAACTGATAACACAATTTTGGAAGCAAAAAGAGCGAAGGCAAGAGTATTCAGGCAGAGAGGAAAAGGACTGGGGAATGCTGTAAGAGCTGGAGTCCAACTTGTACAGAAGGATGCCATCCTTTTTTTCGGAGCAGATGGCAATCAACACCCAAAGGAAGTTGAATTATTAATTGATGGCCTTACTAACGAAGTAGATCTCGTTGTAGGATCGCGTTATAAGGGAACGTATCAAACTCCTGCCCCTTGGAGAAAGTTAGGCAATACAATGTTTAATCTCATTGCGAGGTTATTATTTGGATTACCGACAAGTGATGGACTCAATGGTGTAAAGTTTATTAGGACAAATTTAGCTCAATCTCTTAATTTACAACATGATGGTATATCTATAGATATAGAAATATGCATAAAAGTCCATCGATCAGGAGGAAAAATAATAGAGGTACCGAGCTTTTTTTATACTCGAAATTATGGTGTTTCAAAAGTTTCACCATTAAAAACTGGGATTATAATACTTGCATTAATGACAAAGCTGTTCTTGGTGGGATAATCCTAAAATTTCTGAATATTTTTACATTCTACCGTGTTCATAATGAGTAGTACCTATAATATCTCCAGATTAACTCTTGGTACAGCCCAGCTCGGATTCAATTACGGAATTGCAAATAAAGAGGGCACTCTTGATGATATTCGTGCCAATGAAATTCTCAGGACATCCTTCGAGAATAGTATTACTTGTTTTGATACAGCACCCCAGTATGGTGAAAGTGAACGAATAATAGGAGATTTTTTTTCTCCAATTGATAAATCTAAAATAACTGTAGTTACAAAACTTCCAGGAGTTGTTACCCCTGCTAAGCTCACTTATAATGCTTTATATAAGCAGATAAAAAATCAAGTCTTATCCTCTTTAAAACGCTTAAGAATAGACAAAATTCAAATCTACTTATTACACCAACCTTCAGATATGACAGCTTTAAATGGTCAAGTGATTGATGTTTTATTAGAGTTGAGGGATGAGGGGTTTGTGGAATCAATAGGAATTTCCGTTTATACCCCAGAAGAAGTACAAACTGCACTTGATATAGAGGAATTGAACGCCATCCAACTACCATTCAATATTTTCGATTTACGGTTATTAGAGTCAGATCTCCTTAATGAGCTTAAAAAAACTAGTTTTACGATTTTTGCGAGAAGTATTTTTCTTCAAGGAATGTTTTTCTTGGATTTCAACAATCTACCAAATGGATTAGAAATTGCAGAAAAACCTTTGAAGTTGCTTCACGATATCTCTTTAAGTGAACGCTTTTCCATTAAGGAATTGGCTCTTCTATTTGTGAGAGATCAACCAGGAATAACTAGTCAGGTAGTAGGTGCTGAAACACCTACTCAGGTATTAGAAAATCTAAAAATAATTACAGAAAACGATTCTTTATCATCGAATTTGAGAAATGAAATTATGAATTCCTTTTCAGAAATGCCAGAGAGTTTAATAGATCCAAGATTATGGAAAATTACTAAATAATTGAATGTCGAAATATGACTCATGTAAGCCTTTTAAATCCGCTATGGGCTACTGGGCCTTCTAGGAGTTTATGAACATTATTTTTCTCAATATTTTCTGAAAGTCCTCCAAATACCTGATCAACCACCTCAAAATATTTTTCGACAACTTCTTGAGTATGTTTCCATGAAACGTAGACACCACTATAAGCCAAATAATCGTGTTTCAGCATTTCTTGTGTAAATAATGTTCGTACGGCTAAGCTTTCTTCACCATAGTCGAAATCTATGTGTGGAAGAGGTGGAATCCCAGAGATATGACATTTCAAATTGTTTTCGTTTGCCAGCTTGGCCCATTCATCTTTTATTAGTTGACCAATTCGAATTAAGTGTGATGGAACATCCTCATCCTGCATTTTGTTAATTGTTGCTAGTGAGGCTGCTGGACCAATTCGCTCTGTCCAATATGTACTACTGATGAAGCTTTCTTGTGCGTGATCCATAATCTCACCTTTACATACGAATGCAGCCATAGGATATCCATTACTCATAGCTTTGGCATACACAGCAATATCGGGTTCGATACCTAATGTTTGGTGTGCACCACCAACATTTAATCGCCAGCCCACCGAAACTTCATCAATAATTAGTACAATATCATTTTCATTGGCAATCTGTTGAACTTTTTCAAGGAAATTATCTTTGGGAACATGGCTTCGAATTGGTTCCATGATTATGGTACCAACATCGTTTTTCTCGATGATAGTCTCAAGTTCTGGTATTTTATTGTAAGTAAAAGGTAAAGCTGTTCCTTTTAGAGCGAGAGGTACACCACTTGGATGGAGTCCAGGGATTAGGTGACCGTCTAGACTTCTTTCATTAGCTAAATTTGCAGCCAAATACCAATCGGACCAACCGTGATAACCACAGAATGCCACTGTATCTATTTTACTGTATGCACGGGCAATTCTTATTGCTATTGCTAGCGCTTCTCCACCTGAGCGCGCATATCGCACCATTTCAGCCCAAGAATCTAATTTTAGTAGTAATTCGGCCAATTCGACTTCTTCAGGACAATTGAGAGTTGAAATTGTCCCTAAATCGACAACGTTCTTTACTGCTTGGTTTACATCCTCATCTGCATATCCTAAATTACAGGTTCCGATCCCCATAGTACTCAAATCAATGAAATGATTATTATCTAAATCCCAAACATCAATACCCTTAGCTCTTTTAAAATATGAAGGCCATTGGTCAGGTAAGAACATTTCAGACCTTTTGGATAATAGTTGAGATCCTCCTGGTATTATCTTTTTTGCTTTGTTCCACAGATTTGGGCCTGTTTGGTTTTTCATAAATATTCCTTCTTCAAATTTGCGTAAAGGGGATTCTAGAAAGGATCTTTAAATATTTTCCAGTATAACTATGAGTTTGAGAACACATCATTCTTCTTCAGCAATAGTGCAAGCTCATTTTTCGATAAAGGAGTTGTAAACCGAGAATTGTAGCTTTTGGTTTGAATTTTCCCAATATTTTTTATAATTTCATTATTGTAACTCAATAGTAGCTCTTCTATATGTGGCAGTACGACATACATATCGGCCAGCTCTATTGTTCGAGAGAGTTCTTCCTCTGTTATCAACTCTTCGAAAGATTTCTCTCCTGGAAAAAGCCCTACCGTTTCAATCTTTGGAGATATCCCAAATTTCATCCAAGCGTATTCACTAAAAAGATCTACTAGATCTCTTAACACTATGCTAGGCATCTTAAAGACAAAAATCTCTCCTCCTATTGAAAGAGTTATTGCTTTTATAGTTAGATTTATTATATCCTGTAATGGCATCATAAAACGTGTGACATCAGGGTCAGTCAAAATAAGGTCTAATCCCTTTTCTACCCTTTTAGTGAATCGTGGAATGATAGAACCTCTTGAATCTTGGACATTTCCAAATCTAACACAAGAAAACCTAGTTCTTTTTATTCCTCTAACATAATTAGCAGCAACTATTAGCTTTTCCCCGAGTAGTTTCGATGCTCCCATAGTGCTGGTTGGATTTACTGCTTTATCACTACTAGTATATATCACTCTTTTGACGTTATTGTGCAGCGCAGCTTCAATAACATTTTCTGTTCCTGTAATATTAGTTCGAATGAGTTCTCGAGGATTGTACTCTCCTATAGCGACATCATTGAGAGCAGCACAATGAAATACAAAATCTGCTCCTTCAAAGGCCCGAATTAACCTGTTTTTTTCTCTGATATTTCCAAGCAAAAATCTTAGTGCTTCAGCATTTGGATCTCCATCCATTTCATCCTTGAATTCAGTTAGAGCAGTGTCATCTACATCAAGAAGACGTAAAACGTTAGGTTGGTACTCCAATAATGCTTTTGTTAATTTTTTTCCAATAGTTCCACAAGCACCAGTAATTACTATCGTCTTTGATTCAAAAAATTTTCGAATGTTGTCTTCAGCAAATTCATACATAATATTACCAACCTTTAGTTGATATAAGAGTGTTAAAGTGGTTTAGAACTATCTTAAAGGATTAATAATAACTTAACACAACAAGAGTAAGGGTATAAAACGAGTTAGGATGTCAGATTTATCTTTATTTAAGAACAGCGAATATTTTTTCTATTACTAATTCGATCTCATCATCAGTCATTAGTGGATATAATGGAATGGTTATTTCATGATTGTAGAAATCTTCAGCAAAAGGAAAATCACCTTGTTTTAAGCCAAATTTGTTCTTATAGAAGGGATGCAAATGGATAGGAATATAATGAACTTGGCATATAATTCCCTCTTGTTTCAATTTATTGAAAACCATTTTCCGATCGTGTTTATAGATTAAGAGAGGGTAGATGTGGTAAGCATGAAGAGAATTTGGGTAAGGAGGATGAGGGGGGATTTTTAAATTGGGTATGTCTCGAAAAGCTTGATCATATTTTTTCGCAATCTCTCCTCGACGTGTAATAAATGTATCTAGTTTTTTTAATTGAGAAAGGCCCAATGCGCTCTGAATATCAGTAATCCTATAGTTATAACCCAAGTACTGCATTTCGTAATACCAAGATCCTTCATTCTCAATTGTAAGTCTTTTTGGATCCTTGGTGATTCCATGGCTTCTGAAAATTTTCAGTTTTTCATAATAATCGAGATTATTAGTTACTATGATTCCACCCTCACCAGTTGTTATATGTTTTACAGGATGAAAACTAAACATGGTCATATCAGCTTCGAGACCGACCATCTTACCATATCGTTTCGCGCCTATTGCATGAGCTGCATCTTCAATTATTATCAAGTTATTATCATCAGCAATCTCACGAAGTTGTTTTAAATCAACTGGATAGCCCGCATAATCAACAGGAACAATAGTCTTAGTTTCTTCTGTGATTGCGGATTCAATGACCCCCAAATCAATGCAATAAGTATCTATATCAATATCAACAAATATTGGTTTTCCTCCAAGGTAAATTAGCGAATTAGAGGTGGCTACAAAAGATATAGGTGATGTAATTAAAGCATCATGCTTTGATAGACCAGCAGCAAACATGGCACCATGAAGAGCGGCTGTTCCACTATTGAAAGCTACAGCATATCGAATACCCACATAATTAGCAATTGCGTTTTCGAATTTATCAATAGCAGGCCCTTGGGTGATCCAATCCCCTCTTAAAACCTTAATTACAGCGTTAATGTCTTCCTCATCAATCCAATGTTTACCATATGGTATCTTCTTCAATGTACTTCTACACCTATAAATTTAAATTATTCATGATCCAGATCTTTGTCTTTTCTAGCCCTTCCTCCAAACTGTAATAAGGTTTCCAGTCTAGAAGGGTATTTGCCTTTGAAGAGTTACATTGAAGCTTCTTGATCTCCGATTGAGGGTGAATATGGGGTACATGTTTAATATATTGAGAATCTTTCACAATCATTTTAGCTAGATTGTTAATGGAAATGTCATTACTAGTTCCTGCATTAATTATCTGCCCAAAAGCTTTTTTTGATTCACCCGCTCTAATAATAAAGTTAGCACAATCCTCAACGTAGAGAAAATCTCTTGTTTGTGTACCATCTCCATATATAGTTACTGGTTTTTTGCTCAATGATTTTTCGATAAAAATAGCGATTACTCCTCCTTCACCAGTCGATTTTTGGTAAGGACCATATGTATTAAACGGTCTTAAAACTACAGTTGGTAAATTATAAGCGTGATAATATGAAAGAGTTAAAAACTCACCTGATAATTTTGCAGCTGCATAAGGAGATGCTGGTTTAATCGGATGATTCTCTGTAATTCCGTTTTCATCAAAACACCTATCATAAACCATACAGCTAGATACAAATACAAATTTGGTGTTGTTTTTCCGACACTCCTCCAAAACGTTGAATGTACCAACTACATCCCTTTGAAACGTCTCGGATGGATTATCAAGTGATTTTTGAACATTTATTTCCGCAGCTAAATGATAAACAACATCATACTCATTGAAATTCATATTTTCCAAAAGGGTTTTGTTTCTAATATCCCCTTTTACAAATTTGAACAGGGTATTTTCCATAAATTCTTTAATATTTTCCTCTCTTCCATTTGAAAGATCATCTAATGCAATAACATGAAAATTGTCCTCAAGGAGTTTGTTCACAAGCCATCGACCAATAAAACCAGCACCACCAGTTACAAGAACTTGCAAATTGACATTCCTCAAATGAATAACTTTTATTATGAAAAAATTGAAGAAATATCTCTTATTTCTTCAAATTGTGAGGTTAAAGAAGAGAAGTAAAAAGATTTCGATAATTTGGAAATAATGGTAGAGGAAAAAATCAGAAATTCACAGATCAAAATGACAAATGAACAAGAGAAATTTGCATTCCACTTTATCTTAATTTTAATAAATAAGATTTAAATTAAGCAAAGTATTGAAGTTTGAGAGGAATTATTGAAATGAAACAACAAGAAATGAAAGACAAAGTAGTTCTAGTAACTGGAAGTTCTAGAGGTGTTGGTGCAGCGTTAGCATTGGCCTTTGCCGATAAAGGAGCGAATGTCGTTGTCAACTACTCCCAAAGCCAACAATTAGCCGAAGAAATTGTAAAAAAGATTAGAAAGAAAAATGTTGAGGCTTTAATGATTAAAGCTGATGTTGTTGAATATAGTCAAGTAAGCAAAATGGTTGAGGATGCTATAAGCACTTTTGGCAAAATTGATATTCTAGTGAATAATGCTGGTTATTATGAGGATAGCACCGTTTGGAAAATGTCTGATGAGACTTGGGATAAAGTAATTAACATCAATCTTAAGGGTACTTTCAATTGTACGAAAGCTGTAACCAATCACATGCGAAAACAGGAATATGGGAGAATAATTAACATTTCCTCGGTTGTAGGTCAAGTTGGTATTTTTGGTACATCGAATTATTCTGCATCAAAAGCTGGGATATTTGGTTTAACCAAATCCGTGGCAAAAGAGGTTGTAAGGAAAGGAATAACAGTAAATACTTTAGCATTGGGTTATTTTGATGGCGGTATGCTGAGAAGATTACCTGAACAAGCTCAAGATATGATATTAAAACAAATTCCGATGGGTCGATTTGGTAAATTAGAGGAAGTCTGTGATATGGTATTATTCATTGCTTCTGAGAAAGCTAGTTATTTAACTGGTCAAATAATCCATTTGAATGGCGGATATTACATGTAGTGCAATATTAAAAAAGTGAGTAAGGATTATAGGGGTGAAAGGAAAATAACAAGCTATCAGGACGATAGAATCAACACCCAATTAACAATATTGCATCAAATATCTACTAGTTTAAACAAGAGTTTTTAGATTAGAATCAAGAGAAAGGTTCGAGAAGTTTGTGTAATCGTTGATAGCATAAAAAAAGAGCGTGTGAGGATTTTTTAAACACTAGGACTTTGGAGTAATAGGAGAATAATATTATGAGTAAAAAAATTGTAGCGATAATACAGGCACGGATAGGATCTACTAGACTTCCAGGAAAAGTCCTGAGGGAGATAATGGGAAGGCCCATGCTTTCATTTATGTTAGAAAGGCTAAGTTTTTGTGATTTAATCGATGAAATAGTTATTGCAACAACAACTTCAGAACGTGATAAGCCAATTGTAGAATTCTGCTTGAAGAACAATATTTCGTATTATCGAGGTAGTGAGAATGACGTTTTAGATAGATTTTACAACACAGCAGTAGAATCGGGTGCAAATATTATCCTCAGACTTACCGCTGATTGCCCATTAATTGATCCTCGTATAATTGATAAGATAATATCCCAATTCACAAAGAACAGTAATTTAGACTACATGAATACAGCACCCACCTATCCTGAGGGAGTCGATGCCGAGATTTTTACTTTTTTTGCATTGGAAAAAGCTTGGAATAATGCAAAGCTTAATACTGAACGTGAACATGTTACAGCACACATATGGTCAAATCCAAAGGAGTTTAATTTCACCTCTCTTCAATATTCCCGCGATCTGTCAAAATATAGATTTACTGTTGATGAACCTGAAGATTTTGAAGTTGTTAAATCGATTTTTGTCGCCCTATACAAAGAAAAAGGAATTTTTCACCTTGAAAATATTATTGATTATTTAGACTCTCATCCTGACGTATTCAAATTAAATCAAAATATTAAACGAAATGAAGGACTGTATAAGTCAATTGAAAAGGAACCGCAGGCTAATCTCATACTCGATGAGTATAAAAAAACCCATAAAGATTGAGGTAGACAATAAAAAGGTAAGAACCTTTTCTTGGTGATAAAACACCCCCACAGTTTAGAGGGTGTAGAAGTATGAATAAACAGGTAAAAAACATAATATGAAAATCATTCATATCTAGACATTATCGCATCGTATAAGAGTTCTGAACCTTTAAATTCAATTAGTTTTTCTGATAGATTTCGAGATTCTGAGAGGAGTTTTAGAAGTTCTTTTTCTATTTCTTCAGTGTTAATATCACTTAATATTCCCCCATATATCCCTAGACCTCTTTTTTCAAATTCAATTCCAGCATCAATTTGATTTTCTCCTAACGCAAATAAAAGAGTTGGAATACCAAGAGCTGCAAATTCGTATTTTGTAACACCAGGGCTTGAAATTCCCCATTCAGCGTCTTTTATAACGTTAAAAATAGACTCCATCTCGGTTAATACAACAATCTTTTCGCCTTTGTAATTCTTGATTCTATCGCTATAGTTCTTCGTGACTAGTAGTTTAATCTCTTTGATTAAATTGCTATCTTCACAGAATTGTAGGATAGAGAGGACTTGGTTTATCCCCTCAATCTTGCTTCCTCCTAGAAATATTGCTAGTTTACCTTTTTTCATAATTGGAGAAACTGAATAGTTGAAAGGATGTAGGATCACGTACTTCTCCCCTAATAATAATTTAACTTGTTTGGACGATTTTTCCATATAACAATCGAAGTAATTTTCTCCTGCTATATTTGGATTAACAATAATATCTGCAGAATAGTGAGAGAAGTGGCAATTATCATCTATCCTAACGTATAAGGCATTTTTAAGATCAAAATCTGGGATAATATAAGAATCAACAATTATTATATAGTTTTCTTGATCATAATCCAACAAGTTTAGCTGATTCAAATCAAAATAGGTCACATTGTACTCTGGGAGGATTTTTTGAATTGATGGATCTCTGTTGACTAAAAATTCATATTTAAAACCTTTGTGTTCAAAATATATTCCGATATTCTTAAGACGAGACAAATGTCCGAAACCTATTTTCTTCCCACCTGTTCCGACAAGTAAAATTGTTTTTTTCACAGAAATTCGTCCTTTTATACTGATACAGAATCCACAGTTCAAATTGGAAAGAATGTAACCTGAAAAAATTGACTCAATATTCTATTGTAATCTTGGGGACTTCATATTTTGTTTTGATCTCTTTCTCCCAATCTGATTTTATAATCCCCAGCATGACAACATCATGAAATTGTCCTTTCTTAACGATATGCTCCCTTAATACTCCTTCCACCTGTGATCCAAACTGTTCATGAATTTTAAATCCTCTATCGTTAATAGGCATTGTTTCTCCGCATAATTTGTTAATTTTCAATTCTGTGAAAACATATCTTAGAATGTTCAATTCAATAGCTGACCCCACTCCTTTGCCTCTTACTGAAGGATCAGCTATATAAAAGGCCCAAAAACTACGTTTATTTTGCATATCAATATTATAAAGTGAAACTAACCCAACATCAATTCCATCAACATTTATTATCCAATATTTACTAGTTTCCTTTTTTTTAATTTCTTTAAACCATTGTTTCTGTTCCTCTGGTGATATGACTGGATCTGTGAACATGTATTTTGAGATTTCCTCAGAATTTCTCCATATTCGAACTTTTTCAATATGGGATTCTTGCAGTTTTAATAACTTAATTTGGACCAAATTTCTATCCTCGCATTTATTTTTTATCAACTACTCAAATTGCTTTTTAAATGTTTATAGTTAAGGAGTTTTCCCACATCACGTACTCGAAAGACCAAAAAGGGTTGATAATAGCAAACGAATAAATGGACAGATATAGACATTTATGGACAAAAAGGACGAAGAGTAGCATTAGGACAGAATACAGAACAATGTAAGAAACGGGGACAGAACATGAATTATAACAATAGCAAGGGATTTAATCTATCTCATTGGATTCTAGATAAAACGATGGGCTAGTTAACATATTAACGCTACAATGAGGGAGAGAAAAACCGTTTGATTTGGAAAGTGGGGTTTGATGATTTTATAAAGAAAGAAACTCTATAATTCCTGTCGCCGAGAGTTCCGTGGAGACATTAAATGCCTGTGGAGAGGCGGTAAGACTTGCATCAATGCAGGCTCGCGTCGTTGAATCAGGAAGAATAGCACCAATACTGACTAGTGATAATTAGCATCATTAGCATTAAGATCTTGATTATCCCTAAATGTCCGATTTGGGTAAGTCTTTCAGAACGGTAATATATTTCCCCATAACCATTGATGTAACCTTCTTACAATGCATTAACAAAAAATGCATTTTTTTTTCTTAAATCAATTAGTTTGATTTAATAAAGTGTAAAAGAAAAAACCTTTATTAAAAACCATGCTTATATATTATTGGCTGAGATTATGGAGATAAAAATAGAGAATAGAATTGTGGGAAAAAATAATCCCATATTTATAATAGCTGAGCTTTCTGCTAATCATCTTCAGGATTTTGATTTCGCTGTAAAAACGATAGAAGCAGCAAAAGATTCTGGTGCAGATGCAATAAAATTACAAACATATACACCAGATACTATAACAATAGATGCTGAAAATGAGTATTTTCAAATAAAACAAGGAACCTTATGGGATGGTAAGACTCTCTATGAGTTATATAAAGAAGCCTATACACCATGGGAATGGCATAAAGATTTAATGGAAATTGCTGAAAAATTAGGACTTATTTGTTTCTCATCCCCTTTTGATAAAACTGCTGTAGATTTCCTTGAAAACTTAAAAGTGCCCGCCTATAAGATTGCTTCATGTGAAATTACGGATATTCCTTTGATTGAGTACATCGCTAAAAAAGGTAAGCCAATTTTTATTTCCACTGGTATTGCGACTCTTGCCGAGATGGAAGAAGCAATAAAAGCTTGTAAAAGGGTAGGAAACAAGCAAATAGTGCTTTTAAAATGTACTTCAGCCTATCCAACTCCATTAGAAGAAGTCAACCTACGAACAATTCCTATCCTCCATGAAATTTTTGGAACTGAAGTAGGATTATCAGATCATACTCTAGGAATTTCAGTTCCGATTGCAGCAGCTGCATTAGGGATTAGAGCAATAGAGAAGCATCTAATTCTAGATAGATCTCTTGGTGGTCCCGATTCAGCCTTTTCAGTAGAACCCAAAGAATTCAGAGCCATGGTACAGTCAATAAAAGCTGTCGAAAAAGCTCTTGGTAGAAAAACATTCGATTTAACACCAAAAATGCAGCAAGCTAGGGATTATAAGCGATCATTGTTCGTAGTTAACGATATAATGGCAGGAGAGATTTTTACGGAAGAAAATATAAAATCAATACGACCAGGTCATGGTTTACACCCAAAAAAGATAATGGACGTGATTGGAAAACAGGCAAAGAAGGATATCAAGAAAGGAACACCGTTGAATTGGAATTTAATCGATTTTTGAAATTTTAAATCTAGTGGGTTTGTTTCACAATACCAAGATTTGCTTTTTATCAGGTTTCTCATTATATGGATGCTTTCTACAAAAAATCTCTGTTTAACAGAGTACCATACTAAGTATTATATTTATTCAAATAATCGAAACTAAAGTGAAATAAACCACAAGTACAACCGAATGCAACATTTGATTTCAAAACAAAAATCCTCAAAGAGTATATTGGTGATAGAATGAGTGAAATATCGTATTTTCTTAATAATTTGGATGAAAAAGGAAAAGAAATGCACAATTTAATGAAAGATCTCTATCCTATTTGTAGGAGTATCACTGGTAATGGGGTACGAGAGACATTAAAAATTATCAAGAAAGTTATTCCTTTAGAAATTCGTGAAATTCCAACTGGAACAAAAGTATTCGACTGGACTATTCCAAAAGAATGGAATATTAAAGACGCATACATTAAGAATTCAAAGGGTGAAAAAATTGTTGATTTTAAGGAGTCAAATGTACATGTCCTAAACTATAGTGTACCTGTTCATAAGAAAATGTCGTTAAAGAGTCTAAAGAATAATCTTTACACATTACCTGATTATCCTGACTGGATTCCCTATCTCACTTCTTATTATCAAGAGAATTGGGGTTTCTGTATGACTCATAAACAATTTGAGGGGTTAGAAGAGGATGTTTATGAAGTAGTGATTGATTCATCTCTTGAAAACGGTCACCTTACCTATGGTGAAACATATATCGAAGGAAGCGACGAAAATGAAGTCCTTTTTTCCTCATATATCTGTCACCCTTCTCTTTGTAATGATAATTTAAGTGGGCCAGTTCTTCTAACTTACTTAGCAAAGCAATTAGCAGAGAGTGATCTAAATTATTCCTATAGATTCCTATTTATTCCTGAAGCTATTGGTGCAATCACATGGCTAAATTTAAATGAACAAAAGACGTTTAGAATTAAAAGTGGGCTTGTTGCAACATGTGTAGGTGACCCTGGTTCATTAACTTACAAAAAAACCCGAGAAGGGAATTCTATGATTGATAAAGTGGTTGAAAAGGTCTTAATGGATTCTGATGAACCATACGAGATAATAGATTTTTTTCCTGATGGCAGTGATGAAAGACAATATTGTTCTCCAGGATTTAACTTACCAGTTGGCTCTTTGATGAGAACAATTTATGGAAAGTTCCCTGAATATCACACCTCAGCAGATAACTTAGATTTTGTTAAACCCGAATATCTCGCAAATACATTGGAGAAATATATCAAGGTAATATACATATTGGAGAAAAACAAGAAATTTTTAAATCTTAATCCAAAATGTGAGCCACAATTAGGAAGAAGAGGACTTTACGAAATGATTGGAAGTCAAAAAAAAGAAGATTTGACAATATCTGCATTATTTTGGGTTTTAAACCTTTCTGATGGTTCGAACTCTCTCCTAGATATATCAATTCGTTCTGGATTACGTTTCAATCAAATAAAGAATGCAGCTGATTCTCTAGTTAGCAAAAATTTGTTAGAAATGGTTAAAGAATAACTTGTCATAAGCATCAAAATAAAGCAAAAAGGTTTTTTCAATGATCGATTTAAAAAGATTAAAATCGGAATTTCAGGATCTAGGACTCGAAAAAGGGGATGTTGTATTATTGCACAGCGCTTATAAGCCTTTTGGCGGAGTGGAAGGAGGCCCTCAAACTGTGATTGATGCACTTCTTGCAATACTCAGTGAAGAAGGAACACTGATCGTCCCAACATTTAATTTTGATTTTTGCAGTGGAAAACCTTTTAACATAAGAACTACACGTTCAGAAACAGGGGTCATAACTGAGTTCGTACGTAAGAACCCACAAAGTTGTAGAGTGTTTCATCCGATTTATTCTTTTTCAATATTAGGTAAACTATCTGTTGAGTTATGTAAACTGAAGTATAAGAGCAGTTTTGGAAAAAACTCAATATTTGGGAAGCTCGTGGATCTAAATGGCAAGATCTTGACTATAGGTATATCTATTGGTGAATGTATGACTTTCTTCCATCATGTAGAGGAAATGGAAGGAATTGACTATCGATATATTAAAGGATTTACAGGTGTGGTAACAGATGAAACTGGTCGAACATATGAGGACACCTTTACCATGTTTGTAAGAGATTTGGATAAAGGTGTTATGACTGCTGTGGGTCCAATGGGAGATATCTTGGAGCAAAAAGGTGTAATAAATCTGAAACAAATAGGAAATGCCACAGGTAGATTAATGAGAGCTAGAGATGTCTATAAAATCACTTCTCGCGAAATGAAAAAAGATCCTTTTGTATTATACCAAATCACTCCTAAGTACAAGCATGATAAGGAAAATATTGTGTCATTCTTAATGGATCTTCGTTCTTATCTTAAAACTGTACATAAACACGTTGAACTTTATAGTGACTATGTATTTGGAACCGAAGGCATTAGACAAGCAAAAGAAGAGTTTCTTAAAGCGGTCACCTTCATCGGTAATAATGATTACATTACTCAAAAAATATTATTATCAGAAGAGCAAAAAAAGGTTCTTAAGAATGTCAAGAGCGACCTTGTTCGTTTAGAAAAAGAATTTCCCGTTGAACAACGTCGTCTCCTTAATTCTGAATTTATCACAATCCATAGACAGCTTTATGCTCTCTGTGATCAACTATATGATGAATTAAACAGACAAAAGATTTGAACTAATTTTCTTCTATTTTTTTAGAGGTGAATGTTTGAGTGTAGTAGCGTTGAACTCTTCCTCAGTCATTCCAGTCTCTTCAAGAAAACGATCTAATGCTTTCGGCCTTTTTCCATCATATTTTTTCACAAGTTTTAGTCCTTCATCTCTTGTGATTAAACCTTCTCGAATGTCTTTACTGGCTTGAAAAGTTGTTCGGGCAAATTTAAATTTAAGCCATTTTTGCCAATCCCGAACAGGCTCATAAGGACAATCAACTTTATCCCAGTCAACATAAGTTCCTTCTACTTCAGCGTGTCTCCAATCAAGTTCCTTGGTAACAATCTCCACATGCTTCCTCTGTTCCCAAGGTTCAAAATGCCCTAGAAATATTGCTTTTAGCTCAAATTCACCTTCAGGCCACGTCATTGGCATCATGTCTCTCAATTCATATTCGTCGGGTAACATCATTTCAGGTGTTACTCCAGCTTGACCTACCTTCTTAAAATGTTCTTCATCATATTCTTCCATATCTTCATATGAATCCGCACCATATGTTTTATACTTGGCAGATGGTTCTCCCCAAATTTGAAGAGGGATATCCCATTGCTTCGATATCCTTGCGGGCATAGAACCGACCCCATTATGACAATGCCAACAGAAATCACCCAATACTTCACTACCCTTTCGGCATAAGGCGTTTCGAAATTCAGTTCCCATCGTGAACAAGAGATGATCACAATTTAATTTTTTGGGAATTTCCATTAAATTATACATCGCATCAGGGGACAAAGGAAATGTATGATCGAAAGTAAAGACCAGAGGTCTCATTCCATATTTTTTCACCATCGTCCACAATGTATAAGCCGTATCCTTCCCTCCACTGTAACCCACGATACAATCATACTTATTATTTCTCTTTATTGCTCGTTCCTTATAGAAGCTTAAGATTTCTTTTAACTTCTTCTCCCTTTCTTCCCAATTGAAATCTATCTCTTTTTCATTTTCCCTGCAGATGTTACAAATCCCTTCTTCATCGAAACTAATACCAGGCCACGTTTCAGGCATGACACACTTAGTACATCTTATCATTGTTTGTTCCTCTAATATTCATAGTAATCTTCTACTTTTTTTTTAACTTTATCCCAACTTCTCCAGAAATCCCCTTTCTTCAAGTGGGGGATAATTATTTTGGTAATAGTTACCTCAAAGGCATTGAAAGGGGGAGATGAAGAATCATGAAATCAAAAAAGTTGGAAGGCAATTAATCTGTATAGTATGTTTCTCGAATCAACGGTCAAGTGTCCTGACAGATATTGGGAATCAAAGATTTACTCCTTGGATCGGAGAATATTTTTTTAAGTTTCCATGATATCTCAGAATTCTGTTCAAATGACACGTAATTTACAAAGAAAAATATCCCTCCTTCGATTTTTATGGATGAGACAGCCCCCCAGCTCAAATTGGACTTTTTCCTTTAAATAAATAGCAGATATTCAAATTAGAATTGAATATAACTCCTTTCTCTTCTCCTTTCATTATTAAGGTTATCTTCAAATATCAAAAGAAGAATATGTAAAATATTGTTTCTTTGCTAATTGGAATCAGTTCTAGTTACTCTCGTTTTAATAAAGTTACGGAAGATAATTATTATGTCGAATGTAAATCAGAAAACCTCTGGTGAAAAGTTCATTCCTTATATGGAAGGTAAGTTGATTTATCTAAGACCCTTATTGAAATCTGATTTAAATGAAAATTATTTAAAGTGGATGAATGATTCTGAGGTTAACAGATATATGGATAGTGGAAGTTTTCCTTCGACAATGGAGGATCTTCAAAATTACTACACTACCGTGGCCTTGAATCCAAACAACATTGTGTTAGCAATAATTGAGAATGGTACAAATGAACACATTGGAAACATAAGGTTAGGACCGATTAACTGGATTTCTCGTGTTTCGAATTTTGGGATGATGATTGGTGAAAAATCAAAATGGAATAGAGGGTACGCCAAGGAAGCAATTTCAATGGTTCTTAAATATGGTTTTAATAAATTAAATCTACATAA
Source organism: Candidatus Hodarchaeota archaeon (assembly GCA_030589605.1). Classification (GTDB taxonomy): domain Archaea; phylum Asgardarchaeota; class Heimdallarchaeia; order Hodarchaeales; family Hodarchaeaceae; genus Hodarchaeum. The sequence continues at coordinate 35,799 of JAUUVJ010000001.1, forward strand.
AGTGTGTCTAGGGGTAGTAACAGAAAATATTGCTGCAGTAGAGTTGTATAAAACAGTTGGATTTGTAATTGAAGGAAATTCAATAAAGAATTCATTTATCAACGGAAAACATGTAGATAGTTATTATATGGGTATATTAAAGGAGATTTACAAGGCATCAGTCAAAAATAATTAGTAATTAGGATTCATGATATCATTTGGTCGATATAGAGGTAAATTGTTTCAGTGAATATCCATTATTATTAAATATTTTAATGCTTGTATGATTTTTAAAATCCAAAATACAATAGATGGGTAGTAAAATAATGTATGAGAGTGGAAAACTAGATCCTGAGAGATTTTTCAAGTCAAAATCAATTCTTATCACTGGTGCTTGTGGAACTATTGGAAAATACCTGGCTAAACATCTGATAACATATGAACCAAGGAGGTTACGTTTGCTTGATTTCGATGATACAAGATTAACTGAACTAAAAGATGAATTACAAGATCTGGATGATGGAAAGAAGCTTACATATTTGATTGGGGATGTAAGAGATAAGAGCCGATTAATTCGCGCTTTTGAAGGAATTGATTATGTTTTCCATTGTGCAGCGTTGAAACATGTTGCTATTGGGGAGTATAATCCTGGAGAGGTCATTCAAACCAATGTACTCGGAACTGAAAATGTAATTGAGGCTGCATTACAAAATAATGTCGAAAAAGTGATATACACTAGTAGTGATAAAGCAGTAAATCCAACCAGCACTATGGGAGCATCAAAATTACTTGGGGAAAAACTAATGGTTGCTGCTAATTATATTAAAGGGTCTAGGAAGACAGTTTTTTCTGCAGTCAGATTTGGAAATGTTATGGGTTCAAGGGGTTCAGTTATTCCTCGGTTTAGAAAAAGAGTTCAAAAAGAATTAAGCCTCATTGTTACTGATCCCGATATGACACGGTTTATGATGCCAATTCAAGATGCAGTAAGATTAACCATTGAAGCAATGTTGTTATCATACGGAGGGGAAATCTTTGTTCTGAAAATGCCAAGTGTAATTCTGAAGGATTTAGTAGATCTTTTTAGTGAACACGCTTGGATGAAATATGGAATTATTCCTAAAATAGAAACAATAGGACATTTTCCAGGTGAAAAGAATTATGAGGAGTTGATGACAGAGGAGGAACTTTCGAGAACATTAGAATTACCAAGTATGTATATCATTCTCCCACACATAATGGAACTACAAAGAGAATTTCATCCAAAAATACAAGCTCAAATGGGGAAAGTCCAAACAAAAGCCTATAGTAGCCAATTCACCCCTACTTTATCCAAAAAAGAACTTGAGAGCATATTAAGAAAATTTGATGTTTTTACTAATACTTAGAGTGATATTCTCCAAGATACAAAAGTGATTCCTTAAGAATTGGTTCAGCAGAGGTTGTTATTTTCATTCAAGATAAAATTCAAAGCGAGAACTTTCTGGTAGTCACCCTCATCTTTGTTTTAGGTTTATTTTTCTTGAAATTGTTTTTCAGTTTTATAGAAACTTAAAAAATAGGATCTATAATAGGGGAGATTTTCTAGCAACATACCATCAACCCAAACAATCCTGCAAGCATTTTCGGAATCTAGGCAAGATATTGAAATCAGTTCAAAAAAAGGTTAAAAACGTTAGAATCAAGTAATCGTAGCAATATTTGCTATAAAATGGATATAAATGTAAGATTGTTTAAACAATACACAAGTGATACGTAATGAAAGATGATATTCAAAGATGCAATGTCTGTACATTGCCAATTACATGGGAAACTCTCTATTTTGACGATAATGGAGTTTGTAATATGTGCAAGCAATGGAAGACAAAATCAGAAGAAACTGATTGGGAAGAAAGGAAAAAATTGTTTATAAGTATCGTAGAGGAAGAGAAACGTAAACAAAAAGAGAAAAATAATCCCTATGATTGTATTGTTCCTTTTAGTGGAGGGAAAGACAGTACCTTTACTTTATATGAACTTGTTAGAAAATATAAATTGAGACCATTAGTAGTATCCTATGATCACTGGTCCTACCGTCCAAGAACTTATGATAATCGAAAACGAACTTTCAGGAGGCTTGGAGTGGATGTAATAACTTTTACTCCGAATTGGAGAATTGTTAAGAAATTGATGCTTGAAGCCTTGATAAGAAAAGGTGATTTTTGCTGGCACTGTCACGCAGGAGTTGTGTCCTATCCTATGCAAATAGCCATCAAATTTGATGTGCCCTTAGTAATATGGGGGGAAGGAGGGGGTGAATATGAAGCGTATTTCAAATTTGAAGATCTGGAAGAAAATGATGAATGGAAGATGAATAGAAGAGTTTTTCTAGGTATGCGAGCTGTTGACTTGGCTGGCTTTATCGGGGAAGATGTAAGAGATCTATCACCCTTTATTTATCCTCCAAAGGATGAACTGGAACGTGTTGGGGTAAAAAGTTTTCCTTTAGGAAAGTTTATCCCATGGAATCAGGAAAAGAATGCAGAGTTGATTCGTAAGGAGTTAGATTGGCAATACGATGAAGTGGAAAGCATGTATCCTGGTCAACTCACATTTGAAAAAGTTGAATGTGAGAGGCAGGGAATTAGAGATTATGTTAAGTATCTCAAGAGGAATTTTTCTCGAATCACTCATCGAACTACAATTGACATTAAACAAGGCAGAATTAATCGTGAAAAGGCATTAGAGTTAATTAACAAATACGAAAGGAGGAAACCACATTCACTAAAACGCTTTTTAGAAATTCTGGGGTTAACAGAAGAGGAATTCAATGAAATCTGCCTAATGCATGTAATAAAACCAGCAAAACGTCTAGATCCAAGCCTGTTTCCAGTTGGAGCAAAATTGTGGGATGAAGATTCATGGTTTAGAGATGAAGCATCCGAGGGGAAAAATATATGAGAATTGGTATCATTAATAATGGTTTAGGAAATGTAGGATCAGTCTTAAGTGCAATACGATTTTACAAATATAATGTAAGTCTTGTAGAAAAATCTAGAGACATTAAGGAATCTGATGTTTTAGTTTTAGCAGGAGTCGGCAATTTTAAAACAGCTGTATCCAAAATAAAGGAATATAAATTATGGGATTTAATAGATGAGGAAGTCACTGAAAATAAGAAGCCTGTTTTAGGAATTTGCCTAGGAATGCAACTTTTTGCAAATAAAAGTTACGAAGATGGAGAAACCGATGGTTTTGGATGGATTTCAGGTGAAATAGTGAAAATAAAGGATAAATCAGTTAGAATTCCTCATATTGGATGGAATGAAGTGATTGGTTCTGATAGACATATTTTTAATAACCTCAGATATAATTCCTTTTATTATATGCATTCTTATCATTTTCTACCAGAAGATAGGGAAGTGATTATCGCTATAACTAAGTATGGTGATCTTGAAATAGTCGCTGCAGTAAAAAGCAGTAATATTGTTGGTGTACAATTTCATCCTGAAAAAAGTCAAGCTGACGGTTTAAGGTTATATAGAAATATTTTGGAAGGATTTAAATGATTTCAAAACGTATAATTCCGGTTTTCTTGTTAAAGGGGGAAAGGCTGGTTAAAGGGACGAATTTTACTGATTTTATTGACGTGGGTGACCCAATATCCCAAGGAATGATATATGATGCGCAAGGAGCAGAGGAAATAATGATTGTAGATATAGAAGCTTCCTCTAATGACAGATTAATAGACACTTCGATTGTAAATTCAATGATTACAAAATGTCGATTACCTATAGGTGTTGGTGGAGGTGTAAAAAATCTTGAAGATGCAAGAAAATGTTTTGCTGCAGGAGGGGATAAAATAGTATTAAATTCATCTGCTATTCAAAATCCAAGTCTGATCAGAGAACTTGCTAATGAATTCGGCTCTCAATCCGTTCTGGTTTCAATTGATGTTAAAAAAAGTGAATGGGGAGAATACGATGTTTATATTTTCTCAGGGACGAAAAAGATTGACCAATCATTTGAAAAGGTTATAGATACAATCATTAGTAATGATGCTGGCGAGATAATTTTAACTTCAATCGATCAGGAGGGAACTTTAGCAGGGTTTGATATTGACTTGTATAGAAAGGCTAGGGAATTAATTCCAGTGCCTCTTATAGCTTCTGGAGGCGCTGGATGCTATGATGATATAGTGAAAGTTTTACATGAAACAGATGTAGATGCATGTGCAATCGGTAAGATGCTATTTTTAAGAGATTATGATATTGTAAGAATCAAATCTTATCTTTGGGGGGAAAAAATTCCCATCAGAGACTCATAGGAAGTGAATTATCACCCCACAAGTAATAAAATTAACAAAGATTTAACTATTCTCTTTTAAAATAATTCTACTTTTTCAAACTTAGTGTATACTGCTAATCATCTGCATGAAAGTTGATTAACTCATCAATTTTTTCATAAATATTACTTAATGCGTCCTTTTTGAAGAAGAAATCAGGATTGACCGTTTGAAAATCTTTATCTTTCGCTATGGCCTCTTCCAACTCATCAACGGACGAAATTAGTTTAGCTGCTCCATTTTCGATTAAAAAATCCATATACTCTACTCCAAGCATCTTAACAATATAGGTTTTCAATCTAAAACTCAATCCCTCATAAATAGCGGTTGAACTAATACCTATCTGAATCTTTGATTCTGCAAATAATTGATGAAGCGAAATATCTTCCTTATCAATTACATGAATATTTGAATTGACTAACCATGGATAATTGTTTTTCCATTGATGATATTCCCCAGGATGTAACTTATAGATGATTGTGTTATTTTGGTGCGTTTTTTCACTAAATTCTACTGCAAATTTGGTTAAAGCTTTACTTAGCGGATATCCTGGAGAAATGAAAAGGATTTGATCCTTCTTTGGAACATTCTTATATTTTGCAAGCTCTTTCTCAAGATATGGATACCCAACAGAAAAAATTCTTTCTTTTTCGACTGGAAACTCTATTGAATCCCTCCAGAAGTTACCAAAAGCGAAAAAATAATCTACAAAGGAGCGTTTCTTTCTTTGTTGTCCTGGAAAGGAATAACCAAAATGATAGGGATTTAACACTCCGTGTTGCAGTTCAACAACGGGGATATTCATTTTTTTGCTTGCTTCACAAAGCGCTTCAGTCAGAGGAGTATAACTAATTACTAAGATTACAAGTTTAGGCTGGACTCTTTTCAATAATCTCTTGAAAAAAGGTACAAAATTTCTCCGAGTCAATATTAATTTCAGTATTAGATTTTCCACATCATATTCTGTATTGAAAGATGAATAAATCTCATCATTAATTCTCTTTACTAGTTTCTTTTCGTCATCCGTTAAAGAAATTCTCACCAATCCTAATTTTCTTCGTAAAAAAGACAAAAAAACAAAGATATCTAAATACTTAATACTCTGTGTTTTAGGAGGAGTCAAATGTTTATGCAGATAGTAGGGCTCAACTAGCAGGTATGATTTATCTAGGTTCTCAATAATTGGATCACAATAAATATCCCACCAGTTTCCGTCTTCTAATAATCTACGTCGAGAATGGCCCAGAAAAAGGATGTCCTTTTGCGTAGAAAGGTATGGATTTTTAGTAAGCAGGTTTTTTATTGAACGAATTCCAATTTTTACAATATCAACAGAATTATTTTTCTTTTGGGGAACAGATTGATCAGAAGTGTAAGTTACTTGCGAAATATCTTGAAAAACCAATACTCTGATGCTTTCCCAAAAAATAACATTATCAATCTTTTTGTTAAACAGATCTAACTTATCTTCCATCCTAAGAAACTTATCTTTGATTTTTTCTAGACCCATTTCCTGTGTTGACATCCGTACCATCTTTATTTATCCATTAAGCAAGTGTTATCATTCATGTTTCAATTATATTATAGTTCTTAATATTAACTTCCCTTTAGAAAGTAATATTAATACTCTCGTTATCTGACCCCTTTATCTTCCCTTCTTAGTGACAACTTCTTGAAAAAGATGAAGGAAGGGGCGAATTTCATCGATTTTAATAGATTTACTAACAAAGACTAACAAGATAAAAAGAGGAACGGGAACCAGAAAAGCCCATTCAAAGCTCAAAAAGGAAGTTTTTTCACACAAATATCCTATTAGAAACGATGTGAATAGGGAAAAACCGATGAAAAATAGTTTATTGAATTCATAATCAAAATAGAACAATTTTTGAGAACGAGGGAGAAGGAATATTGTTTTTAGTATGCTAAACAAGCATAAAGATATCGGTACACCAATTAATCCTAAGGTCGGTATTAGAATGAACATTATAGGAAATGTTATAGCAATCGCTATCCCTTTTCGGATTTCTAATAACGCCGTCTTTTTCTGCAATAAGTAAGGTACTGTAATGTAACCACTAAGAATTTCAAGGATAGTAGCAAGGAAAAGAAATGGTAATAAGGTATATACTTGAGCGAATGAGCTATTTGAGATTATTATAATTAGAATATGAGAAAAAGCGAATAAACCAAAGGATATTATTACTATAAAAGTAATATAGATTCTTATCCATTTTGGGACAAATTTTCTTAGAATTGAATGTTGTTGATTATCAAAGAAATCATAGAACATCGGAGTAATTGATGTTCCCATTCCATATATTACGAGATCCAAGATTCTTTTAATTGAAAGAGCAATTGTATAAATACCGACTGATTCGGGACCAAGGAAATTATAGATCAAAAGAACTAGAACTAGTTCATAAAACCTCCACATAAAAATTGTAATTGCAGTGGGTCCTGAAAAATTAAAAATATCCTGAAAACTCCTTCGCGAAAACCTTCCAATACCAAATCTATTTGCTGAATATAAAAGTAAATAAAAACAAGTGATAATCTCTCCAAGTAAAATGCCAAATATAACATTTAATATAGTCCATCCATACAGTACTGATATTAATGTTGCTAAAAATAGTTTTAAATAATATGGAAGGACGTTAGATGCCATTAAACCAGCAGAAGATTGGAGGCCAACGAATAACGCGAAATATACGTAAATAATCAGTCGAAGATAGGTAATTATTAGAATTATGATCAAAATAAGGAGATAATTAGATATTTGAATTAACTGTATGCCAGAGAAAAATAGAATGAAAAATACTATGAATAATCCAACGTTTAATACAGAAAAAATTATTAGAGCAGTCATTATTAAGTTTTTCAGGGATTCATGTTTTCGTGCTAAACGAATGATCGAGTCTGCGATTCCTAATGTGAACATATTTGAAATTGTGGCAGTGACTGATAGGATAGTTGAAAGAACTCCAAATTCAGCTAATTCAAACGCATTACTAAACAATTTATTTTGAAAAAAACTTGAGAAGTTAATTAGAAATTGTGCGACAAGTACAATAATAGCAAATGAGGTTGCTCTACGCAATGTATTTTTGACTTGTTGATCCAAAGTTCTTCCTCTTTATCGACTGTCTTCTCTTATCGAATTTAACATAGCTATTTTTGATATTTTCTGTTTCAAAGCATATTTGGTGAAACTTTTGTATTTAATCAATTTTTTGACATTAGTTATTCTTTAGTACTGAGTTACCCATACCAAAACAAGAGTAAATCTCTTCGCTAGTGATCATAATTCTGACAAGTTTTTTTAACATCTCGTCTTTAGAGAAAAATACTCCTTAACGAAGGGGTAAAGACTCCTACAATAGTCATTATTGGTAATAATTCTTGTGATTACTCAAAGGGATTGTTTTTGAACTTATATTTAGTTAAATCTCTTGGACGTCTGATATACTGTTTATTTTTACTGAATAGAAAAACACGTAAAGAGCGAAGATTAGTATAAATATGAAAGCAGCGAGATAAACGATTTGATCGAAGCTAGTTGCAAGATTTTCATAGGGAAGCCGATAAGGTTGGTCTGGAAAAATATCTAATAAGTTTTGCACAGAGCGGCCTTGAACATAATACCAGTAATCTTCCATTTGCTTCAAGGTATGAAAGACTGCCCAACCAATCCAAATACTGAAGTAAAAAAACCTATATTTAGATTGCACCTGGAGAACTCCATAAAAAATAATAAAAAAGAGAGGAAGAATCGTTGCGAGATATCTTTCCTGTCTCGAGTAGTAGAATGAGAGAAAAATAATATTTGCTGCAAAAATCACAAACAACCATGTTACAATTTTTAGATCTATTGCATTGTTCAATTCTTTTCTTTTAATCTTAGTTTTAATCTTAGGCAATAATAAAATAGCAAAAATTGCATAAAAAACCAGTGAAAAGAAACTCCAGTACCCAATCAACAACCAAGAAACATAACGACCCAATCCTGAAATAATGGTCTGATTAAAAGGAGATGTTAGATCAAGACTATTTATTATACTCTCCAAGAATAACCCGGTTTGTATGGAATGGAGAGGGCTGCCAAATAACACTAGCATTCGAATTCCCCAAGGAAGAAAAGTAATAAAACCCCCTAATATCATATATCCAATGGATTTAAATTTCTTTGAAATCGTACCTTGTTGAGATGACGTTAAGATGATAATGAGAACGAAAACTGCGAAGATTGCTTGAGAACCGCGTGCTAGATAGGAAATTCCCAAGAGGATTCCAATTGTAAAAAATTGCCATTCTTTTTTCGCGTCAAAAACCAAAGAGATAATTAATACTGTCAATAGGGTGAGAAAACCATCCTGAAGGTTTAGGCTTGAGACGATCATTATCCAAGGAGAAGATAATAAGATTAATGAAATTAATACGGCCTCTTGTAGACTCAGTCGCCGTTTTGTAATTTTATTGGCTAGGGGTATAAAAGCAAATGGTAAAATCAACCATGAAGCAAAACTTAAGCTTTTAAGCCCATCGATGGGACTATTTGAGAAACTTGTACCAATTATCCCGAACACAGCATAACCAGGAGAATATATAATTGCAGAATGTTCTAAAACATCTAAAACTTCGGTGTTCCATATCCAATCGCCTGAGAAAGCAACGCTGATGCTCGCTGCATGTTTAATACCATCTGAATACTCTACCTTCAGCATTGTGTACAGAAAAATTTGTATGATTAATAATACAATAAAAACAATCACAAGTACTAGTAAACTTCTGGAGAAATTCGCTTTAGAAATCTGTATTTTCTCTCCAATTTGCCTTTCTCTCAATAAAACTGCAGCTAGAAGAATTACTGTTACAAAACACAATACTACTGCATTGAGAGTCGATATTAAAGGTATATTTAAAAATAAATAATAAAATAATACGAGGAATGGGAAACAAATTCCAATTGCTGTTCCCCATAAAATTTTGAATTCAAAAGGCTTTTGTCTACAAATTAAATGCAAAAATAAAATTCCATCTGCAATTACAAATAAATATGGTACACTGGATAGAATTCCTGATAATAAGATTGTAATATCTATTGTTGGATCTAAATTCTGAATAAAAAATCCATTCAGAATAATTGTTAGAAATCCATTAAACGGCAAGAGAGCAAAAACGGTCAATACAAGAACCAAAGCCAAATGATTATCCGAAAAATAATTATAAACTCTTTCGAAATGAACAGAAAAACCCATAACAAAACCTTCTTCTCAGTAGAAGCCTTTTAGATTGCAATCAGCAAGATTACAAAGAAGATTAAAAACCTCATCTTCCTCCTTAATAGATCCTAGATTTGAAGCTATTTGATTCTAACTGAGTTCACGAAGCATTTCAAATTATAGAAAATGGAGATTTTTTGCATTTCAGGGCTAGAACGGGAACACCTCACACGAGCCCTGAATGAGGAATAATCCTTGCCTAACAACGGTAGAATTTCCGAGTTTAACCTATTCCTTTGGATATTATATATATATATATATATTATACAAAATAATTCTTAGATTATCTCCTCGTATAGGGTTAATAATATACTTTCTATTGATTCCCATGTTACTTCAGGTGCTAACTTGACTTCTACCTTTTCAATTGATTTTCTTACTTTGGATTTTTCAATTAAGTAGTCAAACTTATTTGCAATATCAGAAGACACATGACTGCTTAAACCTATTTTTGCCTGTTTTATTCCTGAAAATTCTTTTGTACATACTTGACGATTTTCGATGCTGAAGTACCATCACCGAAAGGATTTGACCAATTAATTTCCTTATGGAGCATAATATTTATTGATTCAAGGATTGATTGGTGTCTAATTCCCGCTATTATATTAGCTCCAACATCTACGGTTTCAGGTCGTTCTGTATTTTCTCTAACCGTTACACAAGGAGTATTTAAGATACATGCTTCCTCTTGAAGCCCTCCAGAGTCTGTGATGATTAAGGAGGCATTTTTCTGAAGAGCGAGAAATTCTAAGTATCCCAAAGGTTTGATTACACGAATTTTGTTGCTTAGTTTTATACTATATTTCTCTAACATGGAAACGGTTCTTGGATGTAGAGGTGCTATAATATCGTACCCAAATTTCTTTCCAGCCTCACAAATTGCATTAAAAATCTCTCCAAGAATTTTTTTATCATCTACATTTTCTTGTCTATGTATAGTTGTAATAAAGTACTTATTTTTCTCAACTCCTATCGTAGATAAAATTTCATTTCGCATAAGGCCTTGATTTCTTAGTACTGCATCAACAACTGTATTTCCTGTTATTAATATCTTAGAAGGGGCAATTCCTTCTTGTAAAAGGATTTTTTCTTGAGTTTGTGTTGGGACAAAACATATATCTGATATATGGTCGGTCATAATTCGATTAATCTCCTCAGGCATTTTCCGATCATGACTTCGTAATCCTGCTTCAATGTGAGCTACTGGAATATGAAGTTTTGAAGCGGATAATGCCCCTGCTAATGTGGTATTTGTATCACCTTGAACTAACACAACTGAGGTTTTTTCTTTTAAAAAGATTTGTTCTATCCTCTGAAGCATCTTCCCTGTTTGCTCACCATGAGTACCAGAGCCGACGTCTAAAGAAAAATGAGGTGGTGGAAGCTTTAATTGTTTAAAAAAGATAGAATCAAGTTCAGCGGAGTAATGCTGATTGGAATGAATTACATAATGTTCAATATCTCTCTCTATCAAATATGATATTACTGGGCTCATTTTAATTATTTCGGGTCTTGTCCCTAGTACTATTCCTATTGGATCCATTTTCATCACTATTTTTATAACCTTAAATAGAGATCTAGAATTGAATAATTTCAGGCATTCTCATTACCTTTACTATTGATTCATAATTTTTTTGGAGTTGATGTTTTATGACTGAATGTGAAACAAGAATAATCAGCATATCCATATCCTTTGCCTCCTCCAGAAGTGAAAATGATTTTAAATTGTCCGTTAAAGGATCAATAAATTTTATTCTAATTTCAGGGTTTTTTTCTTCTATAATTTTAACTACTTCTAAGGCTGGACTTTCTCTCTTATCATTAACGTCTGGTTTGTAAGATTTTCCAACAATAAGAATATTTTTTGAGGAAATTTTCTTTATATGATTTAAAATTTGATTTGCTGTGAACTCAGGCATGAAATTATTTACTTTTCTAGCGGTTGGAATCATTTTACTCACATTAGGAGATGATTTCCACAGGAACCATGGGTCAATTGCGATGCAATGACCACCTACACCAATTCCTGGATTCAGAATATTCACTCGTGGATGAAAATTTGCTAATTTAATAACATCTTTTACATTAATATTCAAATTATCAAATATTAGTTTTAATTCGTTGGCGTAGGCTATATTAATATCACGATAAGTGTTTTCAGCCAGTTTGACGCTTTCTGCTGTCACATCATCCGTTAAATGTATTTTTCCCTTAGAGAAAGATCCATAGATTTCGCTAGCTAATTTTGTTGCATCTTTAGTTACCCCACCTATGATTCTATCGTTATTGGTGAATTCAAATAATAGATTCCCTGGAAATGCTCTTTCTGGACAATGAGCGATCAAGATTTTTCCTAGAGTATTATATTTAGTCTCACGTTCTATTCTTTTCTTTACAATGTTTCTACAAGTAAGGGGAGGAATAGTTGATTCTAATATCACCAGATTTCCTTCCCTTAAAAGGGGAATGATTGTAGATAATGCGCTTTCTATGAAACTCAGATCTGCTGCTTTGGTTTTTTTTTCCAGAGGTGTTGGTACAGCAATAATGTAAACATCAGATAATTCAGGGTTTGATGAAAATCTCAATCGTGAAGTTTGGTAAACTTTTTGATAAAGTTCATCCATTCCCTTTTCTTCAAGCGTACAAATCCCATTACTTAATTTTTGTATTTTTTCGTTGTTAATATCAACTCCTAAAACGTCGTGGCCTGCTTGTGCAAGCAAAACCGCTAATGGAAGACCTATATACCCTGCGGATCCTATAACACATATTTTTTTCTTTTTAATCATTTTTTGGTAATTCCCTTGAGATTTTGTTCAATTCCTTGAAATCCTCTTCCGAAGAACATTCTCAATGTTTTCATAGAGAGAATTTAAATTTTTAGAATCAGTTTCCCAATTATTATCTCCTTCAATAACAGATTTTTCAGCATTTACACCATATTGCTTTCTCATAACAGGATTGTTATATAAAATTGCTATTTTTTTAGCTAATGAGATGGGGTTGTTTGATTCAAATACTAAGCCTGCTCTGTAGTGGTTTACAACCCTTTTTAATGGCCGACAAGAGCTTACTAACACTGGTTTCTTAGCTAGCATGAATTGGGAAAGTTTATGAGGAATAGTATGATCAGTGTGCTCATCAAAGTTGTGGGGGATTATTCCAACATCACACGCTCCGACAAGAGGAGGTACGTTTTGGAACATAATATATCCAGGCATTGACACGTTATAACTAATATTATAGTATTCTATTATACTTTGAAGCTGTCGTGTAATATAAAATGAGCCTTTTCCAATAATTAGCAATAATATTTCGGGAATTCTCGATTTAAGCAACGCAACAGCGTGAATTGCCGTATCGATTCCTCTATGAATCCCAAAACCTCCTACATAAACAATAATGAATCGATTTTTCATAAAATCCCAATTTTTTGAATTAATAGGTAAGGGGTTTCTGAATATCGAATTTTTTGATTCGGTATTGGACACAACTACAATTTTTTCTGGAGGAACTGAATAACGTTCAATAATTCTATTTTTTGACTCTTCAACAACTGTAATTACCTTTGTCGCTAATGTAGTTGATTCTCTCTCAAATTGTTCCCATCTTCTTTTATTATATAAGATTGATTTAAAGATGAAATTATTCTTGAGGAGTGAACTTCTAGCCCATATTTGCAGTGCTGGAGGGAAAGACTCGTGTAAATCAGCTATTACTGGAATTTTACCTTTAGAAGCAATTATTGCTGTTTTTACTAAAGGTAAATCATGAATATGAATTACATTGATTGAATATTTCTGTATTAGCCAATATATCCCCTTCAACCAGAATGGATGAATATTCACAAAATAATTTGTAAGAAATCCTCGCAAACGATTAATTAAAGTCATTTTCCTACGGATTATTGTACCATATTTTCCTGTTTCGATCGTCGGAAAACCTTTCTTTGGTTTACATAAAATGAATACTTCATGTCCAGCCTTTATCAGACTTAAAACTTCTTTTTCCACCCGTATATCGGGAGGAAATCTCTGTTCTAATACCATTCCAATTCTCATACAAATTATTCCATTATTTTAACGATTAATGATCCTGTATTATTTGAAATGAAGAAAAAATCGCCAACCAAAGTAACTACGGACACTTTTATCTTTCAATTTCCATTTATTCTTTCGAGCTTGTCGGTAACCTTTCCATATTTTTAATCCTCCCTTTCTGGCTAATACTACTTTCATTAATAGTAATATTGGATTATAGCCAAAATGATATGTTAATCTCCCATTCCTAACTAAGTCTTTCTTTACTACTCTTGTAGTCGGTCTTTCTGTATAGAAAAATGTTTCATCTATCTGGGGTGTTTTTAATCCTCTTAATTTAGCTTTTGTATTAATCCATGTATCCCAAGTTATTTCAGGAAATAGCTCAGGGTTAATACTCTTTAATAATGAGGTTCTAATTACTTTTCCTGTCCCTCGTGCTTCTTTTCTTCCGATTTTAGCTCCAAT
>JAUUVJ010000425.1 GCA_030589605.1 Candidatus Hodarchaeota archaeon
GAATGAAAATTCTAGGAACTAGTGTGGTTAACGGTATTTTTAAACTAGTTTTTACAGGTATTCAAATTCACATAATACTGTTCTATATGTCATCTATCGCGATCTACATTATTAGTTTAATGATAATTCCACAAGTTTTATTTTGATCTTATCAAAGAGATTCTTACCAAATTAAACAAGGTCTTTGAAGAATTTAAATTTACTTGTTAATCACAAGTAAATTATCCATCTACCCATTTAAATATCCAATTATGCTTTATTTCAAATCATATTTATCTAATCTTTTGAAGGCAAAGCGTAAACAAAAAATCTTGATTAATAATTCAAAGAGATTTCAAAAATAGAATTATTTTTTTCCATTTTTGTTTTTAATGGTCTCCCTTTTGACTTTTAAAGGCAACATAACTTTTAATTTACAATTAGTTCTAATAAGAAATTATTCTTAGTTTGTTATTATCTCTAAATAACCTATACAACCTATTTGGGAACAGGGAACACTTTTTAATCCGATTTTGAGACATTTAGTCAACTCTTTTTCCCAATCATACGGAAATTCTTCTATTTGTCACAATGATCGCATTTAACCCTCATAATTTTCTATCTTTGTGCAACTCTTTTTAAAATTAATTGCTATTCCTTTTTATTTTTATACTCGCTAAAGAGGTAAAGCCGTGATAATAATCATGATAATAATCATGATAATAATCATTTTACAAACCTCTACCTACTATTCTCTCTACCCTTTATATATCCTGAAAAATAAAAGTCTCATATCTTTGTGAAGAACCTGAATGATCATCGCGTTTTTCCCAACAGATATCAGATATCGCAGGGTACACCAGTAATTTTTGACTCTCAGCAAAAGAAGAAAACCGATTACTTTTATATTCTGAAATTGCTATCTGGAATGTATACCTATTTCTTATTATTGGCTATCATTCCAAATATTTTAATATCATTTGGGAATCACTAATCCTGTAATGGTTGAATCTCTAGTATTAACAGTAAGTAAATAGTGATCTATAGTAAATAGTGATTGATTAATGTTCAGAGAGTACTCAGGATATCTTTAGGTAGAATTTTTCATTCAATATGAGTTTATTTCGAATATAAATATGCGATCAATCATCTAGTGATTGATCTAGATGCAAATTAGCAATCGAAATGGAAAAATACGGACATGAAGTAGAAATAAAACGATTGAATACAGGTGATTTTGAAGGACAGACATCCATTGGAGAAATTAAACGAGGAGAGGATTTTTTCGCCTCAATTGTTGATAGACGGCTAATCAATCAGGCGAAAAAAATGCATCAAACTGGCAAACAACGCTTTCTGATCTTAGCAGGAAATATGAGTGATGAACGGTTTCGGTTAAAGCCTGTTGTCGGAACAATCCTCGAAATGGTCTTTCGGTATGAAATCGCGATCATTCCCGTTATGAATGTCGAAGCGACCATAGCCTATGCCATTCACAGTATCCTGACAAAAATCAGTTTTATATATATGTTATTCTTTATCTTGTAAGTGTTTATTGAATTTTTTCAAATACATTTTCAAAGTATTCCTATCCCAAAGCTCAATTTCAACTTTCTTAGCATAATCTTTAGCTTTCTTCGTGAAGTAGGATGTGGTAACTACAATTAACTTTACACAGTCATCAAAATGCCCACTACCCTTCAGCTGAATGAGAGTATCATTTCCAATCTTATAATTTGGTTTATAACGTTTAGCTTTAACACCAATTCTCGATCCACCTTTTAATATAACCAAATCTACCCCATGATCCCCAGTACTCTGAATATTTTCAACCCGATACATTTGTGTTCTAAATAACCCTACTAGAAATCTTTCAAATTCTGTACCCAGCATTTGATCAACTTGCTCAATGTCCATTTCCAATTGTAAGGCAGGTCGTTTAATTAACTCTCTCCCACAGAAAATACAATTCGATTTACCAGATTGGCTCATGTCTTCAAAACAACTGGAGCAAATAAAGCGGTTACAATCTATACAGGCGTAAGCAAAATCATCCTTAACAATCATAGCACTATCTAATTGACAATAGAAGGGTAAAAGGACAGGTTCCACAGGAAGGAGCTGTATAAGTCTTTCAATAACATTTTGTTTAACTTGAGAAGATACAGAAGCCTTTTCTAACTGTTCTCGTGCTGAATTTATTATTTGTTTGATCTGATTCGAATTTTCCCGAGCAAATGATTCTAAACCTTGTGTAGTATAGAATCTGTCTCTATATTCTAGAATTAGCATTTTATTTTGATTAAAGATGCTTTTCCAATTTGAAGAGGTCAAGATTGGGCATATCGAACCTACTTGGAAACCATCTACAGATGAAATCAATCTGTTGATTTTTTGCCACTCATTTGAAGAGATAAGAGCAAAAATATCTTGGTTAGAATTGAGATAAACAGTGAAAAGAGAAGGATTGGAATGAAGAAGATTATTCACAATCCTATTTACGATTCGTAAATCGATTCTATATTTTCTTAGAATATCTGAAATTAAACCATTGTTTTTCTCTAAAATATAAGATGAAATTTGATTAATAGTAGAGATTTCCAATACTTCATTAAATTCTTTCTGCTGTTGTTTCACCTCTTCTGCATCTATTTTTGAGGTTAGAGAGGTTTTTGGGCTATAGGTTACTCCAGCTGGTTTCTTTTTGACTGAGGATGAATAATAATTCAGACTAACGATTGCAATTATAACAAGAACCACAACTAATAGTATGAATGGGCCAAAATCAATGCTGGTTTGATTATCAAGTGGATTAGAACTTACTTCTACTTCGAAAACATTTACCCCTGCAATAGTTGCAGATATTCCCGATGTAACAGAGGATTGAAGTCCAAATTCGTTTTCAGCTATAACCAAAAAATAGTATGTTCCTTCGGGTGGATCTTCCCATTCAAATCGCTGGACACCACTCTGAACCTCTCCAATCTTAGTTGCCGTAAGAATGGCACTACCAAAACTGATTCTGGAATTTTGTTGGATCTGTGAGTTGAAGTATGAAGTAGATTCAATAGGATTTGTGTCCATATAAATTAAATAAGTTAAACCTGATTGAGGTGCATCCGTCCACGTAATGATCATAGTATTGAAGCTTTGATTATAGGTTGCCTGAACATTGGTTGGTTCAGAAGGATAGAAGGTTGTTGAAATAACTAAGCTATAAGGATGGCCAGAATAGCTTCCATCTGCTAGGATATAGTAATAACCAGAGATTTCTATTGTAATGATGACCTGTGCAGCAGAGGTTGAACTACCATAATCATAGACGATAGAGGTTTGGGAAGGATCGTACACTCCCAAATAAAAACCAGAAGAGGAGGTACTACTCAAAACAAACGTCACTAAGTCAGTGGCATTGAAATAAACCTTGAAATAATCATAATACGAGGATTCAGCGGACGTCCATC
>JAUUVJ010000177.1 GCA_030589605.1 Candidatus Hodarchaeota archaeon
ATGAGGAGAAAAAAGGGGTGCTGTCGTTCAGTATTTTCTTAGTCGACGCCGCTTATCAATCCCTAACACTTCAACCGCTACCTGTCCCAAAGTGGGTCGACTCCTTTCGGAAGTTCACCTCCAGGTTGTTTCCACACTTTTATACCGAAAGGTAGCAACTCTATCTTTTCACATCATTTTATCGATTAATTTTTTCTTAGTGATTCGCAACGGAATCATTTTTTTATATAGATTCTTGATAATTTCATTATGTTCCTTCGTTTATAAAATCCTCCCATGATTGGAGAGTAACTCCATATTTATTTGCTTTCTCTAGTTTTTTAGGACCAGCTTTAGCTCCATATGAATTCCAGAATACACCCCTATGATTATGTTTCTAGGGTATCGGTAATATTGAGGGATGTGGGCGAAAAATACCTCCATTCTGTCTGAGGCTCTTTCCCAAGCATCTCATTACTGCTTGATACTCTTCTGTAACATAACGTGAGAATTGTCCTTCCAACTGATTTCGAGTCGGGTTATCAATCCCATCTGCGAGGAGTTGGATAAGAATTGTTTTTGTTTCTTTGTTATCGAGATGTGAGTTTTCAGTCATAGTTCGCAATGATATATCTATTAAGCCACAATCTAGCTGAAAGGGCCATTGGAGATCTAGATAACGGGAGGTCTGAAGGACATGAGTTACACTGAAGAATTTTTCTTGTGCTTTAGAGTCTATCGTAATAATATCCTCACGATAGGCATCATACTTATTTGCTAGAATCATTAAATCCGCCACGACCACAAACCCTATGGGTATTAAGCGTCCTTTTCGTTTGACTTGTCCAAAGAAGGACTTCCATTCCTACTTCCATTCCTTAGGACTTCCATTCCTAAATAATCTCCCTTTTCCAAAATAAATAATCTTCTTTTAATTCAACCCATTTGCTATATTTTTATAGCTATTCGAAAATGACAAAAATCATTAGAGGAGATGTCAATGACTGATAAAAATAATTTTGAACACATAAAATATGAACAAATCTCAGAAGATTGGCGTCATCGCGATAATTTGACGTGGCAACTCCCTTCCATCATAGTAATAATTGGAGGTGCGTTAATTACAGCAGCATTTGGACTAAATATTGATCCCCAATATTTATACCTAGTGAGAGCTACATTACTTGGATTTGGAGCATTATTATCATCTTGTTTGACTTTTGCATTAACTCAAAACCTTTGGTATCAAATAGGTAGTTCTGAGTATCTTAAAAGATTTGTTAAAGGAGACAAAGAAAAACTTCCAACTTCTAAATGTCTAAGATCTATTAGTCCTAGAGACTTTCTTAATTCTCACTGGTATATTATTATCAAACAACATTTTAAGGGATTCTTAGGTTCAATCATCTTACTTTTTTTGTGCTTTTTTATTACATTTTGTTTGTTTGGACTGTTTCTTGTAGTATTTTGTTAAATTTTGAGACAATAAAACAAAAGCCATGAGGTCTTTAACAGCTATTAAGGATTTTTATTAAGGATATGTTACCATGAATGATGTATGCGTCATCGGACACATAACAAGAGATATAATAGTGATTAAGAAAAAGAATAAGAGACTCCTCAAGCAGATACCAGGGGGAGTAGCTTATTATTTTCCAATCACATTGAAAAGTCTGGGTTCAAATGTCTCGTTAATAACAAAAATTGCAGAGAAAGACACAGATTTGAAGAACGAATTGAAGAGTTTTGTTGATCCGCTTTATAATAAATCTGAAAAAGAACAAAAAACAACGATTTTTAAGAACATTTATCGAGAGAATTTGGATATTAGGGAGCAATTTGTAGAGTCTGTTGCACAGCCATTTAAAACTGAGGATATACCAGAAGACATTTCAGCCAAAATTTTTCATCTTGGTCCTCTTACAAAAGAGGATATTCCCTTAAAAATTTTGAAACTCCTTTCAAGAAAAGCAAAGGTTTCATTGGATGTTCAAGGATATGTAAGAAAGATCGAAAAAAACAAAGTGAAGATGATTGACTGGGAAGAAAAAAAAGAGGGCCTTAATTGCATAAACATCCTAAAAACAGATGAAAAAGAAGCGGAAATACTCACCGGAGAAAAAGATATTGAAAAAGCAGTAATGAATTTATCATCATCATATAATAAAATTGATGAAATTATAGTTACACGTGGTACTAAAGGAAGTTTGATATATTCACAAGGGAAAAAATATGACATTCCAGCTTTTTTAACGGAAAAAGCAATAGATCCAACTGGATGTGGAGATACTTACATAGCTGCCTACATTCACAAAAGATTAAAATCTTCTGATATTTATGAATCAGGAAGATTTGCAGCAGCTACAGCAACATTAAAACTTGAAGGATCAGGCCCTTTTAAAAGAACCGAAGAGGATGTTCAAAATTTTTTAAACCTATCTAATTAAAGGCAAGTGTAAAAGTAGAGTTACTTATTTCAATGTAAATGAACAACTTCCATCGACAGAACTCTCATCCATCACCCACTTACACATACGACGGAGAGGCTCGATAGCATCTTGGGGAGTGGAAAATGTACCATTAGGTGCAAAACCAAGGGAAACAATACGTTGAACACCATGCATTATGAGATCGTCACGGATGGTTTTCTTTAGACTCTCGGGGTAAATTCCCACTGTCTGTGTATAAGCATTGACAGAACGTATTGCCGTTTGTATATCATCGATATGGATGCCTGATAGCCTTCCATCAGTGCTTTTTCAATTCCCCCCTCATGTTAGAGTACTTCCGCTCCATTCGAAATTAGAGGAGTTATACATATACAAAATTATTAAAGGATCAATCTAGTTTTCTTAAAGAAAAGGAGAAATTAAAATGAGTGAAAATGTCCTCTCAGATGTAAATGCCATTGACTCGGAACTTCATTATGAATTTGAAACAAGCAGTTATTATGATTTGTATTGTAAAAGGAAATATATTTAATGAATTGTTTCTCAATCTCGTTCATAAACCTCTCACCAGCGGTTTCTAACTAATGCATATTTCAGAAAAACCGTTGCAGTTTAAAATCATTTGGAAAATAAATGAGAAAGAACATTATTGATGTTAGTAATAATGTTAGTAATACTTTCTTGACACAAAATCTTGACTTCTGAGAATTTCTTTCTCCAATAATTCTGGTTGTGACCATTCACTCTCAATTGAATATTCTGATCTAAATTCACTGGTTCTATCTCATCCTGCTAATAAAAGGACAAAATTAACTGAAGATTTGGATTATCTTACACCATGTAGCCTTTCCGAACAATTAAATGAATATTTAAGTATTATTAAAAAATTAGACGACATCAGGTTGATGAATCCAGAAGATCTTATTGGATTATTGTTTGTTATAGACTCCCCCAAGTTTTTATACTAGAATCGGCTTTAGATGGCTTAATCTGATCCTTTTTTGGGTCTTTCCTCCCTTAATTCCTCCATCTTTTTTAAAGCCTTTAAATAAAAATTACACTTTTAGTAAAATTCGACTTAAGAGGGATTCGTAGAATTTTGACTTTGATAAATCCTCAATTTCGTTTAAATAGAGAGCTTATTATCAACAATCTCCCTCATCCTCAGAATCTCTCTTTCTAAGAGATCTGGATTTTTCCAATATTTATTATTCTTTAATGGGTACCATCCTAAAAACGAGTAATTATCTTTAAATTCTATCATTTCAGTTTTATCCGAATAATAATTGAAAAAATCTGCCCAATCATAAAAGATATCCTTCCTTACTTTTCCTTGAAACACTTCAGCAGAACTAACTGGATAATAATGAAAAAATAACCTGATAAATTGGATCATGGCATATAATAATGATATTAAACCTATTCTTGGGAAAAAATCTCCTCTATTATCGATCACTAATAGGGAAAAACATAGAAAAACAATGAAAATCTCTTTTGCCACAAATTGACATATGATTGTATGACCTACCTTTGGTGAATCATAATTCTTGTTAGACAACAAATTATCTCTGATAATTGTCGGGAAAAAGAATAATAACGGAGTATAGGTTATTATTAAAATAATTAATTGCAAATTCAGTGGGTTTAATGTCAACACTAGATTCGCAAGTAAAGATTGGGAATTTATTTCACTATCGATTATCATGATCGAACTTAGAAATATTATTGATGCATTCAGCAAAACAAGTATTACTGATAATAATACTTGCCGATTTCTTCTACTTAATATAACAAGAGTAAGAATAAAAGGTATCAACCATATCCATTCAAACCATTTTGGTAAAATATTGTTATTAATAGCAAGAAATATGAAAAATGACCATATTGCATAAGAAAATAGATTATAAAATATAATTAAAGATGAATACGAGAAAAATTTAAAATAAAGGATATTCGACCAAATTGTCTTTTCATGTTGTTTCTTCTGGTCCCACACTTTCTTGATTTTTCTAATAGAAGGATTTTGGATGAATTCTCTAAAACTGAGATTTTTCTCCGATGCATCTACTATGAATAATATTAGCAGGATCACAGCAATCAAGTTCTCAGAGGAGAGAGCGATGATTAGTCCAATACTGTAATGTACCCTTGTCTGATTCCTACTAAAAAGGTTGAATATTGGCACCTTCGAATATTCTTTGATCTTTTTGTAAGATGGTTTATGTGAGATACTAGAATAATTCATCATAGCTAGGCTTAGGAGGAATAAAATAATTATCATATTCAAAGAATCACTAGAGCTAATTGGTGGAAGATTGCTAAATACCTCTAGAAAAATTATAAATATTCGGATAAAGAGAATGATTGAAAAAAATTCAAGAAATTGTTTTGTTCTTACTTTACCATAGTTATCACCTTGCAGTTCCTCATCCTCCTTACCTGTGATAATATTTTTGCAGAAGATTCCACTTACTATTATATAAAGAAACATTTTAGTCAGCGGGAAACTTTCAAAGAATCCAAAAATAATTGCATAAAATCCCATAAAGACCCATATAGAACTTAGTAAGGGGATGTCTTTATTGTCAAATAAATTCAAAGATGTATGGTCTTGCGCTGATAACGCAACTCTACTCGAGATGATAATTGAAGATATGTAAATTAGAATATAACTATACCAATCAGCGTTAGAGGGTAGAGAGTTAAAATAGATCTCTTTTATCGTGATTTGGATAATTTCACTATTATTATTAAAGCTAAAGACAGTCATAGGAGATTGATTACCTAGTAAATTAATTTCGATATTCCTGTGATTTCTGGAAATAATGACACTAGCATTAAAAGCTGGGGTTGAATCATTCCGTATGGATTTTTCAATAATATTAGAAATCTGTTCATTATAGGAGATATAAAAATCCAAGGGTGTATCCACTGTTATTTGTATAGAAGTATTATACCCCTTTGTAATAAACTCCATAATAACCCAATCATTAGGCTGAATTGGTATATCTTGATTTATTTCGTAATTATTTTTTATATTATTTACACTGTCGACCTGTGCAAGACCAAAAAGAACGATAGTTGTTATAAAAAAGACGAAAATCAGAATTATTGCTTCTCTCTTACTGACCAATCCCTAATCACCGAATACTATTCTTAATAATTAAAATTTGATCTACTTAATCACAGATAAAAAGCCTTTCGAGTAAATATAATACAGTAGAAAAAAAACAATAACGCTTGTGCCAATAAAACTTCAAGTTGTACGACTCAATATCACCAGCAAGTTGTTCGGAATTGTTGAGAAGAAGTTCTTTCTATTTTAAACGATTTCCTATCAATCAACTCTGTGATATAGTAATTCGAAAATAAGTTTTGGTTGTTAATGATATCTTCAATAAAGAAAGTAAGTTCAATATGTTCCATTTTCCACTCATCATTTCCTAATTACAAATGGTTTAATAAATAATCTCACATTCCAAGAAGAAAAGTCTCAACCATTTAATGTAGTCGGACTTCCTTCTTTTTTTCATCTTTTATTGTTTCACTAATTTTTGAATTGTTATTACACTCTATTACTTATTCCCTATACACTTTATAAATTCAAAGCATATCTAAGATATTAGTTAATTATGTCCGCATTTCGAAAGTAATTCTCAAGTTGCATTAATTCTTGACATAGGGATGAATTAGATGGAAACAAAATTTATTGATGGATCATTAACTAAAGATGATGTTCATATCTGGGTTGTCCGCCAGTCAGAAAGTAATATTTTGGATAATGAAGAATTAAGTCATGTAGTCGGCTGTCTCTACAAATTTTTTCAATGGTACCACGAGGGAGCTAAATTAGGCCCATTTCTCTCGGCTGTTGTAAAAAATGACTTTTTAACAACCAGTACTAGTGCGGACGACATCAATGTAAAGGTTTTACCCCTATATGCTAAATTTGTTCACAATAATATATCAATCGACTTTAGATAGAAATTAGATTGGTGAGATTATGATTGTATTCTTATATCTGGTAAGTTTTTCTTTCAACTGGATAGGTTAAGAGATTAGGGGTTTGCACAAAAATTTGATAAGTTCAGAGAAAACAAGAGATGAAAACTACTGATGGAGTTCGCTTAATGAAAGAATTGTATCTCTCCTTCAAACTGCTGGTTACAAGGATAAAATATGAATTGATAGTGATGTGGAAATAATGGACGCTAGAAAAATAGAAGATCATCTTAGAAACGCTTTGAATTTAGCTGGTATACTTGATTTTCATGAGGAAATAATTCAACGAATGGAAAGGATAATTACAATCCAAACCCTTTTAGAATATTCTCAAGAAGAACTTGCAGCTTTCTTTCAAGGAATGATGAAAATTGTCAATATTCAAAAAATTAGAAGCATAGGTGCGAGAATTGAGGAGATCGAGGATGAGTATATTGGTGAAACGCAACTTTTAAGGTTGCTTATTCATCTAAAACTCATAGAGACTGATAGCTTCTATAAATTTGATGTATTTAAATTAACCACCTTAGGTGAACAGATAGCTGAATTATTAATTACTGCTTGGATCCAAGAATTTGATAGAAAGAAGCTATTTAATGAATTGTCTCCTTTCTCTATTTGGCTTTTAAATAAATATTTACATGATGAAGATACAGTACCCATAACTTTTGATCCTGGGTTTCGTGGGTCGAACATGGCAATGTTTCCAGCAGTCTCACCTGGTAAATCTATCAATGACACTATTTCTTCATGGATTGAAGAATTCCAAACATGGCAAAAAGAAATTACTACCATACTTAATACTCTTGAACAAAAAAAGTTGGTTTTTAAGGCATTTAGTTTCGTTGCTACAAAAGGAGGAGAGCTAAGAAAACAACACTACTGTATTTCCTCAACTTTAAAACAATTCATAGGGAAACTTGTTAATACAAGGTATAAAGAAGTTAAAAAGCACTTAGATGAAAGGACAAAAGAATTAGAAAAACAGTATTTTAGTCTTCAATTTTTTGATATGCAGATTTTTTATCTTGGTAACTGGGAAACAGGGGAACTAAATTATGAAAAAGCCTTAAATGCGTTTCAATCAGACTATACTTCATTTCAAGAAGAAATTTTGGAGACGCTTGAAAAACTAAGACCTGCTCTTTTTGTTGATTCTAAAGCACATCATTTTCGGTTGCCTGAAATTCACATCAAATCTCCCATAAAATTTTTGGAAATATTCAAGCAACTCGGTAATGAAATTTTAGAATCAATTTCCCAAATGTCAAAACTACCTTTACTTGAGCCAATTTCCCAAGAATCTGAGCATGAACCTCAAGAGCTAACTAGAAGGTCTAAAACTACAGAGCTTAAGATAAGAAGTAAGAAAAA
>JAUUVJ010000221.1 GCA_030589605.1 Candidatus Hodarchaeota archaeon
CCAATTCTTCACCAAACATACGAAGGAAATATTCAGGATGCAACACACTTTAAAAACGTCTTAAATACGATTACAACCCGATTTAAGCAAATTAAACAAGAGATCAAAGAGATTGTCCTTATCTTTGACAAAGGTAATCACTCTCCAAAAGCATTCCAGACGATAGATAGCACTACTCTCCCTTTTATTGCTTCATTACGTAATTCCACTCAGAAAGAACTCCTCACTTTGCCTGAAAAGGATTTAACGGTTATTACTCTCCCTTCCAATGGAAAAAAAGTTGGTTATTATCGTACACAGCGAACAATTTATGATCAGCCTCGAACCGTCTATTTATTACACGATTTTCAGAAACAGAAGCGAACCATGTATTTATTTAAAACCAATCTTGAAAAACGTCTGCTAGCGATTGAACAATTCTTAACTAAACTCAATGTGAAGAAATGGCGCTCAAAAGAAAAGGTAGAACTTAAACTGAAACAGCTTATTGGGAAAAAACCTTACTCGAAAGTGCTCTCTCCTCATGTTAATGGGTCTTTTGGTCGATTAACAGTCACCATTCATGTCAACGAAGCAGAAAAGGCGGCTCACCTAGCTACCTTAGGTCGATCGGTCATTTTCACCAGTCAATCTGACTGGACACCTGAGGTGGTTATTCAGGCCTTCCGTGACAAATATGTAGTGGAGGATACGTTCAAACAGCTAAAGAATCCAAAGTTTCTCGCCATCCGTCCTATGTATCACTGGGCTGATACTTGTATTCGTGCCCACGTCTTTTCGTGTGTATTGGGGTTCTTGTTTCTCTCCCTTATTCGCCTTGAGCTGCGTCAGAAAAAGCTTTCCCTCAGCTACAACCAAATTCTTACCACTTTATCCGAACTCAGTTTGACCCAAGTTTATACTTCCTCCACAGGCCCTCCTTTCTATAAACTCAATCGTCATTCGTCCCTAGCCCAACAGATCTTCAAATTCCTGAAGTTAAAACCCCTTTTACCCGATTAATTTTTGAAGTGTGTCCCCCAAAAATTTTTAAAAAGTTTCTTCTCCTCCTCCTAAATGATTTGCGGCCCTTTTTTAGGTTTTTTCGAAAAATTAACTTGTAAACTCAAGAATCTTTTATTTTTCGAACATGGTTTTCACATTAAGATGTGATAGGAAGCTATAGCCATTTTAAGCGCCAAACAGAGACTGGAAATACAGTTCTGGATACGAAAATCAACACAATAGTACTGATAATGGAGGAGGAGGAGACGTACAAGGATGATTTTTCTCCTTTCAGGCAAAGAGTATATTTATACTGATAAAGAAGCAGGTAAATCAAATGACCAAGTTTGGAGTGTGCGATACAGTTTTGATTATAAATTTCTATTTTTTTCTGATAACTGACGACACCTTTTTCTTATAAAAGATGAAAATAATAAGTCCTAATAATAAAAATGTGGTAGAATAATGAGTATTTTTTTGAGTAATATTCTCTTTTACTATCATACGAATTTCAATAGAAATAAAATCTTCCGCACGGTTACCAAAAACATCACAAAGAATTATTGTTACATTTATAACGCCAATAACTGATGGACTAATAATATAAGTTACATCTGATCCGTTCCAAGGATTTTTTTCGACAACTTCTCCATTCACACTGATCGAATAGTTCCAAGGGGTGGTATCACTCACCTGCCAACGGAGTGTAACTAACGTCTGGTTTTCCCAGACCCAGAAATCTTGTATTCCAATAATCACTGGTGCAATGGTATCACTCTCCGGTTGGTTATAGTTCGTGGCCACAATGCCATCAAGCTCAATATCATCACCAGAACGATATTCGATACGGATATAGCGAACGATAGAAAGATCAATAGAGGAAATATCAAAACTCTTATTACCAGTGCCAAGACCAAGAAATCTAAACATCTGACTAAGATTGTTACTAACAAGAATGGAATATACACCACCCTGAGCTATAATTTTAAAATCATCACCCTCACCATTAAAAATTTCTTCATTTTTTCCCATATCCAGAGTTATATAACCATTACCATAGTCAAAAAAAATTATTGCAAATTTATTATTCGGAGCACCAATAACTCTTTCACCAGAAGAATACCAAAGCGAAGACTCCGTAACTACCGTATTGACATATCGATCTCCTAAATTAGCCCATATTTTAACCCATGTAGTCTTACAACTAGAAGACCCATTACTATCTGTTATTTTAATTGTTAAGTTATAAACTCCAATTTTCCAGCCCTCTATTTGCCAGTTTTCAATTTTTAACCTTATTAAATTACCATACATCATCCCATTTTTCAGAATTGTATCATTTCGCCATATTGTCCAATTTTCACCACCATAGATTTCCCATATTAGTGAGATATTTTCCATCCCCCATTGGATTTCTACTTCTTGAGGCACCCTACTAATATTGGGGGGTGAGGGTGAATCAATTGTTATTAATTTAGTAGAAGTAATTTTTACCCCGAGTAATTCATTACTTGAATATTTATTTTGTGTTGTTGATTCGTTTAAGTTTAAATTATTGATATTTTCAAAGTCATGACATAAATCATTAGAATTAAGGATAAGATTCTCACTACTTCTATATTGAAACGTGTTTTCTTCATTTATAATAAAAAATGATGGTGAAAGGAAGATAATTAGGGGGAATATGAACCAATGTTTAATCTCTCTTGCTATTTTGCATTTTTGTCTCAATTAAAGCATCCCTATTCTTATTCAAAAGGAGGATATTACAGGACTAAATGTTTTTCGAAAAAACGAAAAACAAATCAGAGCAGAGCAATCGGGAAACATTTGATTTTAAATGGTTCTATGAATTGATCTTATCATCAAGAATGAAATTTGATACCTTGAAAAGGTTTGTGGTAATTTTGGACAAAACAGAAGACAAAAGCGTTCTCAAATTATGTAGCTAGCTAACGAGGGTGTTAAAACAGCTTCATCGGGGATTGATTGTTTAGGAAAGGACTGTTTCACCTCTGACTCTTCATTAACAGCTCAGCCAGGAGTTAACTATGGTTTATGATCGTCATGCTCGTCTTTTCAAGGAATTACACCGATTAAGGTGTGCTGTGACCACTCAAGTGTTACTCCAGACGAAGAATCCGATCCTTTTTGTGGAGGACTTGCAGCTGACTACTCGGAGCACTCGTGGGGCGCTTGCTAAAGCCATTCTGAATATGTCTGACTAGATTGATCTTTATGAGCTAGTTATCTTACTCGTTTTCTATCTCACTGGAGTTATTACTTTTTTTCGACGTGTTGATCCTCGTAACACCAGTCATGGTGTTCATGTAGGTTGTCCTGTTTATCCTGCTGGGCAAGTGTTTCATTTTCGTGATGCCTTTGATGTCACTCCCTGTTCTGCCTATGGAGTACTTGTTAACACTCATACCAATGCTGTCTGTCTGATCCGTGATAAAAAGGTATCGCACTTTTCCCCCCTTTCCTCCCCCCTTCGCTGTCCGCATTGCCAGTGATGGTTTCCTCTTCTTCCTCTGTTGAGTAAGTTTGAGCAAATTTGCTCAGAGGAAACATCAAACTCAGTAACAATACCAACAATAGTTATTCTTCTATTAGGATTAGGGATGATTATCACAACGCGAAAAAAAAGAGGAAATTGTAATTTAAAATATAATTATCGTCGAAAGCCCTCAACTTTGTCCCAATCGTGCCAGACAATTGGTGCTCTTTTCTGTTGTCGTGGTATTTCGGTATTAATCGAGTAAGCTATGGCATTACTTAAAGTACGACGGCTTATAATTTCAGTACTTATAAGTGGAATTAGGATAGTAACAAAAACCCAGAAAAGAATGAAGTCTAAGCTAATATTTGTTTGAATCTGAATTGAAAAACTGATGTACCATGCCAATAATTCTGATCCAATTACACCATTAATAATTCCAATTAACACGCCTGTTGTCACAAGAAGTGTTGATTCTACTAATAGGGTTTGGAAGACCCCACTGGGTGTCAATCCCATTGCTCGTAAGATACCTATTTCTCTTTGCATATTCAAATTTGACATCATTATACTTAAGAATTGTGTAAGAGCTGCAATAAGAAATGTATAAATGATTATTAGCTGAAAAAAAACGGTCATCATCGTCAATGTACTCCTAATAGTTTTCGCATAATAATCAATTGGAATTACCTCAGCTAAAGTAGGATAACCATCTAAAAGCCGTTGGACAACGATGTTCGGATCTTCACTATCAGGTGATAACTTCATTATGAACCAATTTGCAGTATCGTTCGACCAATAATTCTGAAATAAAACATTTGAAACATATAAATATTGACCATGTTGGAGAAAGGGATTCCCTGCTGTAATCCCCATAATTTTAAGATTAATACTTGAATTTGATGATGCTTGAACCGATAAGTTGTCACCGATTCGCCCACCTATCTTATTAAGAAGAATATCACTAATTATTACTCCTTTTCCTGCTGCATCTAACAACTCAGGGAGGTCTGCATCAAGTGGGTTTATCATTGTCTCATTAAAGAAATATGTAAAGGAGGAGGAGTTTATTCCGAACACATATCCTTCAACACTACCAATTCTAGTTCTTTGCTGCTGGATAAACTCAGCTTTTTCAATATTAGGATCAGTCACGACTAATTCATTAGCGAATGCTAATGAAACTTGGGCACTATCAGTAGTTCTTGCTATAACATCAATACGTCCATATCGTTCTTCATAGTAATCAGGCACAGCTTCAATAATACCAGCAGAAGTGATACCTAGAATAAGAATAAATGAAAGAGAAAGACCTGTTACCATGGTTGTAATCACTGATTTTTGGGTCTCCCTACCGATATTTCGTGTAGCAATAATTCTGGGCACAATACCATGCCAGATCATTAATTTCTCCCCTATTTTAGGTATAACACGTATTACTCCAGTCTCGAGGAGAAAAATTCCTAGAAGAATAGATCCAATAGCAAATGAAGGCCAAGATATTAGTTCAAATGATAGGAAGCCACTAGTACTGATTGAAGTTGTTGTTATATAGCCAAGAATAACGAATACCGTCCCAACCATTGCAAAGTATAGCCAATACCTGGAGGAAGACCTTTCTTTCCTAGTTTTCGAGTGAATGTTCTGAATTACTGGGAGGGTAATCGCCTTGAAAGTAGGATATAAACCAGCTACTAATGTGATGAAAATTCCACTGATATAAGCAAAAATTAAGGAAGTAGGTTTTATTATCAATACACCTATCTGTATTTTGGAGAAGTAGAAATTAAAAAGAAATGCTGGAAAGAATGAGAAACCTATTCCTATAGGAATACCAAGAAAACCAGCAATCCCCGCATAGATTAACACTTCTAAACTAAGAAATTTAACAATCTGACGATTAGAGGAACCTATAGCTCTTAGTATACCAAATTCTTTCGATCTTTCTCGAATGTTCATCGAAAGTACGTTAGTAATAAATAGAAATTCAACAATAAATGACATTAAGAGAATGAAAATTAATGCAATTTGAAAAGATCTAATACCTAAAATTTCTGTATCACTTATCGAATTCTCTCGAAAAACATTATAATTTAATCCGACGAAATCCTGTAGCTCTTCAGCAACATCATTGATGTTGATAAAATCTTTAGCCATCACAGCTAGATGACAGTTTAAAAAGAATTCATCTGTGAATAAGCTAAGCAGATAATCAAAATCGATAAGTATAAAGAAAGAACCGATGTAATTACCAAAATCTATTTTATTGTCCATCACACCTAGAATGGTAGCGTTAACCCTCTTATAATCAAAATGTTCGATTTCAGGAAGTAATAGTTTATCGTTCACACTTATATTGAGTTCGTTTGCAATGGAATCTGAGATTATTATATCCCCAGGTTTTAAGTTAAGATTTCCTCCTTCAAATAGATCGGACTGTTTTAGATGGGTAAAATCGGGGTGTAATTCAGTTTTCAGACCGTAGAGAATAATATTATTTGTCAGATTAATAAAATATTCTGACGAATTTTTAATTACTGTAAAAGCAGCTGCAGGACTGACAATAGCTACTCCTTTAAAGGATTTTACGGAATCTGATAAGTTTTTAATGGCTTCTATCGTTGTTTTTTCTGTGGGATGGATAGAAATGTCAGTAAAATTATCGCCACGATGACGTTTGATAAAATCAGCATATAACGAATCGATCGTAATAGCTAATCCAGTTTGAAGTCCAACAGAAACAGTTATTGCTGCAATAATTAAATATGTGCGAAATTTATGACGGGTTACGTTTCGCCAAGGAAGTGTGAAAGACATAATGAATTCACTAAATAGTACTGTTAAATCTAAAAGAAGGAAGAATCTCTTGTTATTAAAAGTCTAATGGTATTATTTCTTTCAATATCTGTACTAATAAGGGGGAATTAAAAGAATCAATTTGAGAAAAAAAACACTACGTACAAGGTACACTAACTGTCACCTCCTGGCTAATAATGTTAAAAACTTCTTCTACCATCCCTAAATAGTCGCGCTTAATGCGCTGCTCTTTTAATATAGGTTCCAACTTCTTAAGATAACGTTGTTTATAGCTTTGATAAGTTAGATTAGGTAAAGCTTCACAATAATCGCAAAATTGATTTACTGAAGGAAACAGGCTGCTATATTGGAAATATTGCTGATGTCGGAGGGTGAAATGGTTATTTCGGCGGCCTGACGTTTTGGTTTGGCCTTGTTTCAATTGATAAATATACCCCTTTTATTTATCAATGGCAAGATTTGGCACAGAAGTTATTAAAACGTTGTGTGAACTTTATGATACAAAAGTAATAATTACTAGTGAAAATGATACCAGCGTTTCTTTAGATGAACAGTTAGCAACAGATGTTATCGCAGTAATAACTTCTTTCGCTGGTAAATTGTACAGAAGACGTCGGGG
>JAUUVJ010000412.1 GCA_030589605.1 Candidatus Hodarchaeota archaeon
CGCATTTGAGTTGTATTTTGAGATCATATTATTTGACCAGTCCCTAATCGTTTGGATTATTTTAGTTCTATCATGGATAAAACTGCAAATACTACACCGCGATGATAAAAGATCAAAAATTATAATAACAATCTCAATTTTGTTGAAAATTAATAAGAATAAAGAATCAATGAAATTCAAACTACTCATTTTGTAGGAAATCAGTAATTTTAGGTGCATTAAATTCTCTTTGAAACTCTTTAATCCTTTTTTCCGCAAGAATTACATATTCTTTTTGAATTTCATAACCAATGAAATATCTATTAGATTTGATTGCAGCTAGAGCTGTTTGTCCAGATCCTAAAAAGGGATCTAAAACAATCTCATTAGTGTAA
Source organism: Candidatus Hodarchaeota archaeon (assembly GCA_030589605.1). Classification (GTDB taxonomy): domain Archaea; phylum Asgardarchaeota; class Heimdallarchaeia; order Hodarchaeales; family Hodarchaeaceae; genus Hodarchaeum. The sequence continues at coordinate 375 of JAUUVJ010000412.1, forward strand.
GTATAAAATTGAATACAACGGTAAGGTAACTCTATTGGAAATGGAGCAGGATGTCCAGTTTTCTTTGCAGAGACTGTTGAAAACGACCAAATGCTTTTAGTATACTCTAAGAACTCATCCCTTGTTATAGAGTTCTCACGATTTTCAATCTTAGGTCTTTGAAAATTATTTTTTGAAAAAACGAGAATATATTCGTGAATATCTCTTAAAGCTGGATTAGAAATTGACTTCCACGACCCCCATGCTGTAGACGTTCCAGCACTAGCAGATTTATCCCAGATAATTTCACCACGCATGAGATATCCAATATCTAGAAGATCTTTTATTATGAAAGAGTGTAAAGGAATGTAAGGTTTTCGACCTAAATTTGCAATATTCAAACAAAATCTTCCACCTGGAACAAGAACGCGATGAATTTCTTTCCAAACCTCTTTTAAAAAATTCAAATAATCCTTTAAAGTTAAATCATCATCATAATCTTTTCCCACATTGTAGGGTGGTGACGTAACAGCCAAATGAATGGAATTATCAGGTAATTCATCCATTATTTCAGAGCTTTTGCAAAATATTTTATTTAAAGATTTTTTCGATATTTGATTTTCATGATATTCAGTCTTTCTTTCTTTCAGCCTTTGGTCATAGAGTTTACTATTATAAAATTGGCTAGCATCATGACTTTCTCTCCCTGATGTCCCAAAAGAGCTTGTTTTAGTTTTTCTCCTTTCCTTTTTCTCCTTATTATTCATTTAATACCATCAACTATTTTGAATTTTAGATCTCATATTAGATTGCATTTTCTGAGAAAGTAAGAATAATTGCTTTGACGATTGAATAAAAAAATCGTTTTCTTCAACAGTTTGAACCCAGTTTTTTGGTATTTTGTCAATACCAAAAAAAGCTCCAGCTATCGCTCCTGCCATACAAGCGATTGTATCGGTATCTCCACCCAATTTTATTGCATTTTTAATGATAATTTTAAAGCCAGATTCATAATATTTTAGAAATAAATAGATAGCTGTTGGAACTGATTCGATAGCAGAAATTTTATTTCCTAACTTGTTAATCACTTCAATATCGGTTGGAGAAGAGTTCAACATAGTGTTTATTGTATTTAGTTTTTTTTCATATTGTGAGGAGTAAGTTATTTTCATTAATTCTTTTAAGAACTTTTTTGGAGAAAAATTATCTAATTCTTCTTTCAAGGCTAAAGCTACTGCTTGTGCCTGTAATATTGCACCTTCTATAGCATCTTCATGAGTATGAGTGATTACTGAACTGAATTTAGCTATTTCTGATAATTTATTAATATTAAAATAGTATAATAAACCAACAGGGCATATTCTCATGGCAGCACCATTTCCGTAAGAACCTTGACCTCCAAAACTAAGTTTCGCAACCCCATTCCAATCAGCACCTTTACGAATGGCCTCAAGTACTCTAGTAGTCCCAATGCCATAACCCCTATATATATCAAAGTTTTTTACAAATGTATTTGCCATATCTTCCTCATTAAGTCCTTGATTTTTCAATAAAGATTCTAGAATACCTTTCATCATTTGAGTATCATCAGTGTATTTGCCTACTATTAATTTTGGATCATCAAGTAAGGAGTCTAATAGTTCTATAGGAAAATTATAATAAGGATGTCCCTCAAATCGAGCTCCGATAGCATCTCCAATCATACTCCCTAAAATACATCCGATCATCTTTTTTTCCAATTTGGTTTTTTCATTCTCTTTCATCGATAAACATACTCTAACTCGTTTTTTTCAAAGGTACAAGCTAATATTAGTTCTTATTGAGTTCTTCATTCATCTTAATTGAAGTGATCGCTTGAAAAATTATATCCATATTTGATCGTGACCATTCAGCAAACAGATACAAACTCAATTCTTTGCGAGCGTATTTTAGGGTTCCTTTGTAAAGGAATTGGGCAACCTGATCAAATAACATTTCTTCTGAAGTCTGAGACACGTAGAACACCAATAACAATTTTTCATCCGATGGAAATATAAACACACTATATAATAACATAAAGGCAGATTACAATTAAATTGAAAATTGGTGAAAAAATATGGGTTATAAAGGTTTATCGTTAATACAAACAGTCTTCATAACTATAGCGGGTATATCTGTTTTCGATTATGGTTTTGCAACTGCAGAGGGCCCAACCAGTGATGGAATCCTGTTCAATCAAATACTATTTGCAGCTGATGGTCTTATTGGAGAGATTCTTGTAGATCTTACTCTTTGGGGTATGATTCAATTTTGGGGTTATTGTTTCATTATTGTAGCAATATGCCAATTAATAAAATCGATGACAGTAAACGTAGATTAGTAAATTAGAAGATCCAAACTAATAATCGCTTTTTAAATGGATTTTACATTCTCTATGTAAAGAAAAAAGATTAAGAAAGATAGATATTTACAGAATGTCGAAACATTTAAAAACAGTTCTCATTTTTTCTTATATGAGGTCGATCCCTTGGACTTTTGATAACTTTTCTTAAGTGTGAGTTTTTTATTTGCTTTAAACAAACAGGGCTAGATCTAGTGTATAAAAATATATACCGATTATTTTTACATATATTTCTAATTTTATCTCGAATAGGTAGAAATATATTGTTTCAGGTAAAGGAGATTTACTAGTTGAACAAAGCCACTATTTCAGTATCTACTGATATGTATAATTTATTAAAAGTATTAAAAATAGATGAGTCTAAAACTCTTGATGAATTAGCTGATTTAATGAATATCCCGCGAGCTAAAATTGAATTACTTACATTTCGATTATTGGATAAAGATCTAGTTAAACGAGAAGTTACTATAGTCACTCGTGCAATAGTATCTGACAAAGGTAAAGAAATTTTAGCGAATGGACTGCCAGAAAATCAATTGATTGTGCTTTTATCTAAAAATAAAGATGGATTTCCTTTTTCAAAAATAGCTACTGAATTGAATTTGTCTAAACAGGAAGTAAACGCAGGGATTGGACAATTAAAAAGAGCAAAACTTATAGATATCAAGAAAGGAATAGTATATCTTATCAAAAAGCAAGAAAAACTGAATCTAGAAATTGAAGATGCTATTCAAGCTCTATCGAAAAATCCTCTTGCTTCAATATCTGAAGATATTAAAAACAATCTGTTGAAAAGAAAATTAGTAGAATTAAAGGAAAGACAGAATACTACAGTTAAATTAACAAAATATTCCTCTGAAGTACTATCAGATATCAAAATTTCTGAAACTGTTTCAAAATTAACTCCTGACCATATTCGTTCGGGAGAATGGAAATCGTTAAACCTTAAACAATACAATATCACATCACAACCTAAATCAATACCAATTGGAAGAAAACATCCATATCTCATGTTTCTTGAGGAAGTAAAGCTAAAATTGATAGGTTTAGGTTTTACAGAAATGCGAGGGCCACTCGTAGAGACAG
>JAUUVJ010000362.1 GCA_030589605.1 Candidatus Hodarchaeota archaeon
CTTTGATCTTTACATTACGTTTTTTTAATTCAGGATGTCCCTTAATCTCCCTGAAAGTTTTTTCAAAGAGGTTCATCAATTCTTTAACTTCAACTTCACTACGTTGCAAGTTTTCCATTGAAAAAGCATAAAGTGTCAGGAATTCAATTTCAAGATCCCACATCCATTCTAATATATTGATGAGTTTCTTTCGTCCTAAACGATGACCAATGTGGCTTGGAAGCTTTTTAGCCCTCGCAAACCGTCTATTTCCATCCATGATTAGAGCTACATGTTTAGGATGGATTCCTTTCTTAATTCCATCCTTGATTTGATTCCATAATCTCTTCTCATATAGACGATAGATTAATGAATTGAGTGAATACCTCAAATTTAGACCCTCTCGTTATTTGAATCGATATTTCTAACATAATATAAGTCAATTTGATCCAACATTCAGCAGAACTATTGTCCTTATTTTGATAAATGTTTCCAATTGAGAAGAGTCTTTATGCAATATAAAAAAATAGATGAAGTTTCAAAGCAATGTTTCATTCGGTAGTGCGGGGGGTGAGACTTTCATTCCAAGAAAACACATTTCTCGAAAATTTGAACTCACGAACGCCTACGCGACTAGGACCTCAACCTAGCTCAGGTTAATAAGGAATCCCTTACAAACCTCCTTCTAGGTGGTGCTATGATATATTCACACCTTGACCTGGCTGGGAAACCCCCGCTTGGCTTTCATTTTTTATGATTATTTAATCACTTTTATTATTTTAGGTTATTTATATATTTCTAGCGAACAATTATCACATATTCTTTGAGCGCACCTTTGAATTCCGGTAAAGCTTTTTTTACAAATAATCTAACTATTAAACCTCCCGCAGAGAAAGAATATATTTTTTCTTTTCCTAGGGGTTTTGTTCTGAATGATGTTGAATTAAAAATTATCCGTGCATTTGAATTATCTATTGGCTCTTTTTTCTTCTCAGATGAGATAATTTCAATCTCAAATTCTTTAACTTCTTCCATCTTCGCAATCGTTGAAGGTATCTCTATTCTTCCTCTTAGATCTTGTTTTTCGTCACGAAAATCTATTAACCAAAGATTATTGTCAACATCCTCTTCTATTCGTTTCCGTTCGGCTTTAATGATCATAAATAACCCCTTATTCGGTTTCTGTGGCTTGTGTCTTTGCATATCGCTCGAAAATAGCTCGAACACGATCAGCAACTGGCCCTGTGCCCTCTACCCCACTTTCAGAGACTTTCACTCTTTCAAGTACTACAATCAAACCAGCTTCATCATATACCTTTACGTCGCCTGGACGACGGAAAATCTGTTCTAATTCATCTTTCAATCCGCCTAAATCGAATGGGGCCTCTTCTAGGTAAATTTCAGCTATTTGATCTCCATTTAAACAGATTCGGTGAATTTCACCGAATTCTTCTCCACGTCTTGCTTTGATTAGGACACATGTGAGATTTTCGGGATTAACTCCTTTCAGTTCTCCAATATACTTCTTCCCGTCCTTTAACACGACACCAACACGTTTATTCGTAAATGTAGCAATTTCCTTTTGATATGCTCTTTTAGCAGCTCCTACCATGCTCATAAGAATACCTCCGAAACAGTAATGAAACTCCTTAATATTACAGTATTAATCTAATTTCTGCTTCTTTTTCCTGATAGGTGGACATTTTCCCTTTAAATATTCATTAATAATTTAAATATTGATATAAAAGGATTATACCTTATAATAGGGAATTTTTAACTCATGGGTTTCTTGTACGGAGTACCCATGCTGTAATTATTCATTTAGTCGCGACAATTCTTTGTTGTGATAAATGTATTCATTAAGTATCAATTAGTTCTTAGAAAACTCATTTATTGGAATGAATTTCTTCAAGAAGTGTATGTTCTTGGTTGAGTGCTACCGTCATTAATTCTACTTTAAAGATCAAAATATAGAAAATTTTCTGAATTGAGGAACTTGAAGTACTTAATGAAAAGTAGAATCTTGAAATAATTGATTCAGAATAATTATCTTGATTCTAACTCTCTAGTCTTGCAATACAAACCCCAATCTAAATTTGATTTAATAATTTTAATTGGAATGAAACTTGAATCCGTTTTTTCTCCGAAAATAATAATAGTTTCACCAACTTCAAGGCCAGATAAATCATTATTTTCAATAACCACTTCTAGTTCTTCATGATCATCTGTTAAAGAGATGGTATTTTGTTTTTTATCATTAATTCTTGTAACAAGTTGAAATTTTGTACCTGATGTCATATTTTGCAAAGAAAGTAGTGAAGTTTCCTCAAATGGAATCGTTGATTTCCTTCTCATTTCATTCTCAGCTCCTATCATTCAACTTAAAAGTATTTGATTTCAAATATGATTAATAATTTTTTCAATTCTTACCCTTAAACTCAGATTACCACATTTAGATCCTAATTTCCAGCTATAAAAAGTTATTTCTTATTAGAATTTCAGTAGTTTTTTTTTAGCATTTCTGCTAAGCTATTTATCATCTTAATTGATAGATATTTAATTGATTTTTTATCTTAGCATTCAAGAATTTAAGAGATTTTGTTTATAGTTTTTTGATAGTATATTTCGATAAAGATTCCGATCCAACTTCTTTAAAAAAGGGGTAAATTATTGCTTAATTCACTCCCTTGTCAAATTAGGATAAAAGATTGTGTAGATATGTCCCTTAATGGGATTATTTACGCATTTAAATCTTAGAATCTTTATTATATTTTAAATTGACGGAGGATAATCATTATTATGCAGTTTTGTGAATGTGGTACTATATTAGTCCCTGATAAACAACCAGACGGAAAGATTCAGATGAAATGTTATGGTTGTGGATATATAATTACTTCTTCTTCAAATTCAAAGGCATTTGAGATTAAACAGAAGATACGACACTCTGATTTAGAAAAAACCGTAATAATCGAAGCATCTGATGAAGTAGAAACAATGCCATCAGCTACAGCAAAATGTGAGAAATGTGGACATAATGAAGCAGTATATTGGCAACTGCAAACAAGAAGTTCTGATGAGGCTAGTACAACATTCTATAGATGTAAAAAGTGTAAATTCACTTGGAGAGATTATGGATAATCTTCAATTAATCTCTATGTTATAATAAAAAATGGGAGAATCATTTTAAGGCTTTTTAACAATGATTACTGCATGTTTTTTCTCAAAATCATCGATTGAACTAGACTCAATGACTTTCAAACCAAAAACACTTTCTAAAACTTCAATTTGATTTTTGAAAACCTCCTTTGGTTCAAGTGAAACATCAATGCTTTGAGATTTGATTGCTATGATACCTTCTCCTCCAGATTTTAGAAACTCTTGAGCATTACGTCCAAATATAGTTGCTTGATCTGGTTGTGCGACATCTTGATAGATCATATCTACCTCGAAAATAAAAGAAGAATACTCCTCTGGTCGTCTTGCATCAGCTAAAATTGGTACTAAATTAGATCGTTGTTCTGTTAAGCGAAAGAATTTACGCATTACTTTAGGAGAAAATTCTATTCCAAAAATTTTTCCATTCTCGATTATATCAGAAAAATGAGAGGGGGTTGTGCCAGTCGATGTTCCTAGGTACAAAATCTGTTTATCATATATTTGAGGTATTTTTTTCATTCCAGATAAAAAAGCAGCTGCAAATTTTGACCGATAAGGATCCCATACACGATATTCAGCTCCTTTTACAGAAATTAATTGTTCACCATAAACAGAAGTACCTGGTACTCTATTTCGGGTTACTAAACGAGTTTTATTTTCGCTTTTTAATTGAAATAATCCATCAATAGGAGTTTCATTTATTTTCATTTTATTTCCTCAAGAGAATGAATATATCATTGCTTTTTCTTGGCTTTCTTCTTTCTGTATGTCCTTTTTTGCTGCCTTCGTTGGTCTTTTTTCTGAGTATATTTACCCCTAAAACTTGGTTTTCGCTTTGGTCTCTTTTTTTGTTGTTGAGCTAATTGAAGCTCAGATGGTTCAGGGAAAGATGATTTTATATCTTCAACTCTTCGTTCAAGATCCTGTACGAGAGTTGGTCCAATAAATTCTCCACTAAAATAGTCTACTCTTGCTGCAATGGTCAATTTAGCAGCTAAGGCTCGAGCAATTTTCCCTCTTTGGTGTTTTTTTGCTGAATGAATATAAGGGGATTGAAAAATGACTCCATGTTTAGGTGGATCCTCACCAGATCTCAAATGGCGAAATAAGGCTTTTTCTGCACCGAGAACTTGAACAGTTCCAGAAGAGTGTTTAGCTAAATTCAGTAAACTGCCTGCGAGAGAAATTAATCGTGCTCCGAGTAGACTTCCGACGATACACTGAATATTTGGAGCAACCTCCTTCATACTACTATCAATATAGGATTCTAAATTTTCTTTTATTTTTAGAATCTCAACTCCAAAATTAGCAAATTGAGAGATAGGATTCATATCGAAATTTGAAATCTCTGTACCTAATGATTTTTTCGCTGCATCGAAGATCAGTGCGCTTCGTTTCTCTGATAAATGATTCAAAAGATCTGTATCCAAATTTGATCTCACTACACCCCCAGTCATAGAAATCAGATTAATATATTGATTATTGTCTCTAACTAATTCCTGTAGTTCAGGAAAATGAATTCCATACCATTCTGACAATCGTGCATAAATTAAATTTAAAATTGAATTTATATCATCAATTGCGTTGATCGCTTGTGCAATATAAGC
>JAUUVJ010000082.1 GCA_030589605.1 Candidatus Hodarchaeota archaeon
AAAAACTGTCTACAATGTTTACCAAATTTACATTAAGGGGTTATTGTAAATCGTATATTTTTTTTATGTAGAAAGTATTAAAATAAACATATGATTGGAAGCGACTCACAGTCCATCGCAGTCTTAACAGAGATATGTTAAATTTAAATACGTCTATTTGACTGAAAAGATTCATTTAATGGGATAAAACGATGTACGATGTTGAAATGACTCATTTAGGAATATTCCTAATTTCAGGATTGGCTAGTCCGATTGCAGTAAAAGTTATACAATATTTGTTAGCACCAAATATCCCACGGCTAAAAGCAGCTAGAACAACATATGAATGTGGAGAAAAACCTGTTGGTGAGGCTCAGATCCGGTTTAATATTCAGTTTTATACCTTTGCAGTAGTTTTTGTTGTTTTTGATATTCTCACAATTCTGTTTCTATTGTGGGCTTTTTCTTTTAGAGTACTTGTTGTTGACTATCAAAACACAATTTTGATAGTAATGGGTGCTTTTACAGGTTTGTTGTTAACAGGCTTGTTTTTCTGGTTTAAAAAAGGAACAATGTCTTGGGTGTGAAATATGGCAAATATGGATGAATTGAAAGAACTTGGACAGTGGGAAATCTATGAGCCAATGCCTAATGTTGTTTTGACGAAATCGCGTGGCTTTGTTTCTTTTATGATCAATTGGTTACGGAATTGGGCACAACGATGTAGTCTTTATCCCGTATACTTAGGAATGAAGTGCTGTGCAATTGAAATGGGAGCTACAGCAGCGGGTAGGTATGATACACAAAGAATTGGAGTTTTATTCAGAGCTAGTCCACGTCATTGTGATGTTCTTTGGATAAATGGTCCAGTAAGTACGAAATTTGTACCCCGTCTAAGAGATGTTTTTGATCAGATGCCAGCTCCAAAATGGGTTTTAGCTACAGGGGAGTGTGCAATCAGTGGAGGTCCATTTTGGCAAGCACCTACAATCCTAGAGGGTGTTGATCAAGTAATTCCTGTTGATGTCTATGTACCTGGATGTCCTCCTCGACCAGAAGCGATGTGGGCTGGGATTCATCGTTTACAAGAAAAAATCAGAGAAGATGGAACATTCACACCCGAACCTCTTCTACCAGAAGAAACCGAATTTTATGAAAGAGATCCTCCACCATATGATGCTCGGCTCAGGATCAAGAAATTGAGAGAGGAGGCAAAATGATGACTCAAACAAATACTCATTTATCTCATTTAAAAACCAAATATGGTGGTAAAATCATCGAGGCTGAAATTCAAGGACAAAATCGAATTAAAATACGTGTAAATGCAGATGATTTAGTAGAAATAATGGAATACATCGCAAACGAACTTAAATTTCCATCATTAGAAGCAGTTTCAGGTGTGGATTGGGAGACTCATTTTGAAGTTGTTTATCATATAGATAGGTGGGATGGGGATCCAACAATTATACAAGTTCAAGTAAAGCTGGAAAATCGTGATAATCCAGAAGTCCCTTCTGTAACATCAATATGGGCTTCTGCTGATTGGCATGAAAGAGAAGTATTTGATCTATATGGAATAAGAATTACAAATCATCCAAATTTGAAAAGATTACTCCTCCCTGAAGAGTGGGATGAATATGAGCATAAACATATTTCCGAACTCTATCCTATGCGTAGGGATTATAAGTTACCAGAAAAGCCATTTTCATTTAAACCACATCCTAAATAACCAAATGGAAGCATTTAAATGAGCGAACAAATGTTTATTCATATGGGTCCTCAACATCCAGTAAATCATGGTTTATGGACCCTTAAAGTGCGAACTGAGGGTGAAAAAGTAATCGATTGTGAGATCTTAATTGGTTATATTTTTCGAATGATAGAAAAGATTGCTGAATCACGTCCATTTAATACATTCCAACCTCTTGCAGACCGATTATGCTATGTAAGCGCCCTATCATGGGAAGCGAGCTATATTCTAGCTCTTGAGAAATTGATGGGGATTGAAGTCAGTAAAAGAGTACAATATCTTCGTGTGATTCTACTTGAATTTCAAAGAATAGCTTCTCATCTTACTTGGTTATCAGCATTTACTGTGGATGTAGGTATGATAACAATGCAGGTTATTACCTTCCGCGAAAGAGAATATATTCTAGACCTTTTAGAACATGTTATGGGTTCTAGAATGATGTATAATTATTTTAGAGTTGGCGGATTGAAGCATGATATCCCTTTTGGATTTGAAGAAGATGCTTTAGCCTTGACATATCATCTTGACAAACGTTTCGAAGAATATACAGATATGTGTGATAAATCCAGAATATTCAGGTTACGTAGTAAAGGTGTGGGAATATTAAATAAAGAAGATGCTTTGAATCTAGGTGCAACTGGACCTGTGTTACGTGCTTCAGGAATTCAAGCAGATATTAGGAAAATAGAACCATATCTAGTTTATGATGAACTAGATTTTGATATCCCAGTAAAAACAGATGGAGATTGCTATTCTCGGTATAGAGTAAGAATGGAAGAAATGCATCAATCTAATAGGATCATTCGTCAAGCACTAGAAAAACTTCCTGAAGAAGGAGAAATAAACCAAAAAGCTCCTAGAAAATTACCTAAAGGAGAGATTTATTTTAGAACCTCTGATCCTCGCGGTGAAGGAGGTTTTTATATCATTGGAAACGATGATAAGATACCTTATCGAGTTAAAATTAAATCTCCTGCTTATAGCCACTTAGCTTTGACATCCCATCTGCTTCGTGGAGTTAAAGTAGCTGATATTGCTCCAATTGTTGCTAGTATAGATTTATGTATGGGGGAAATCGATCGATAGGTGTTAAAAATGGTTTACGGTATATATGAAGATCTCGTTGATGGTTTATTTAAATTCCTTAGATTGGATGGGCAAATTCAAGCTTCATTACGATCAACATTGATCGATTCGCTAGAAATGACAACTATTCTATTATTTTTGATTGTAAATACTATAATGCTTATCTGGCTCGAAAGAAAGGCATGGCCAAGAATGATGAATATGCGAGGGATTACCTTCATCGACTTCAATTGGTTTTACATTGTGATTGGTTTTTTATTTGGTATTTTATTTGGTATTTTAATTGGCATTTCATCTGGTATTTTATTTAGTATTTTATTTGATACTATATTTGGGATTTTATTTGGGATTTTATTTGGGATTTTATCTGGCATTTTATTTGGCATTTTACTTGGTATACGATTTGGTAAGCGCTTTGGAAAAACTTGGAAATTTGGATTATTACAGAATATTGCTGAATTTTTAAAATTCTTTTCAAAAGAGGACATCGTTCCAGAAAAAGCTGATAAATTTCCATTTAATATTGGTTTTTTTGCTTTTATTGTTGCCCCCCCCTTCATGCTAGGAGCGTTATTACCATTAGGGGGAGAAGCAGTTATTGCTGATCCTGCTGTCGGTTTTCTTTTAATTTTTGCCCTCTTTTCATTATATCCAGTAGGAGTATTAATCACAGGCTGGTCTTCAAATAATAAATACTCTTTACTTGGTGCGTTTAGGTCTGCTGCTCAAATGATTTCATATGAAATTCCTCTGATTCTCTCTGTAGGTGCCGTTGTATTAGTATCAAATTCGTTTTCTTTGGTTGACATCGCAAATCAACAAACTACTACCCCATTAGGTCTTCCTTTTGCAATTTTCATGCCAATTGGATTTATTGTCTTTATAACTGCTTTAGCTGCAGAAACAGAACGAGTTCCTTTTGATATTCCTGAAGCTGAGGCTGAGTTGGTAATGGGTTGGCGTACAGAATTGACAGGATTTCGTTATATGATGTCCATGGCCACAGAATACTTTATTCTCCTTATCGGTGCATTTGTTGGAGTATCATTATTCTTGGGTGGTTCTTATCTTCCTTTACTAGACAAAGCGATGATTGATACATACTTCCCTCTTATCAACGCTTTTATATTCACAGCTAAAATATGGCTTTTTATTTTCTTATATATTTGGATCAGGAGTGCTCTACCAAGAGTTCGGATTGATCAGCTATTAGATATAGGGTGGAAAAGATTATTACCATTAGCCATTTTAAATATAATCATTGTTATCATTGTGTTAGTACTGAATCCACTTATTTTTGGAGAGTTACAATAAAATGTCTAAATTTCGATTGATTCCAAGTTTTCTAATCACTCGTCCTATGACTTATGTAGGAAAATTACTCTTCAAAAAACCATTTACGATGCCAGACGGAGATAGACGTAACAAGGACACTATCTATTTCCCTAAAGACTTAGCTAAAAAAGGTCAAACCATTCTTGATCGTAGTCCAAAATTAACTCTATCAGATGTTTTTGAATATACACCTCATATTTCTCCTAACTACCGTGGGTTAATTGGGCTAAATATCATGAATTGCACTGGGTGTAAAGCATGCGCTCGTATATGCCCAAATAAATGCATCGAGATGGTTGTAGTAGAACCTCGACCAAAACATTGGAAGAAAGATCGCGACTTAGAACATCCTCAAATGTTTATTGGAAGATGTTCATATTGTGGTTTCTGTGTTGAATCGTGTAGATTTGACGCATTATATCATACCCCAGGTTTTGATGGTGCTTCTGCGAAAAAAGAAGACCTATTTTATACAAACAATGATTTGTATGACATTTACAAATTGTATTACCCAAAAGAACACGAAAAGCAACTAAAAGAGTACGAAAAGGAATATAGCTCTTCTAAAAATGAAAAAGAAGTTCCTTCACAAGATGAAGAAACACAATCGGAGGACTAACAATGGCATTCCTATTTCCCACTGAGTTATTTGAAGCATTAGATTATTTGGTTCTTATACTTTTGATAGGTTACACCTTAGGATCGGCATTATTGGCTGTATCAGTGAAAAGTATTTATCATGCAGTCTTGTGGCTTATTTTTTCTCTATTAGGAGTTGCAATGATGTTCTTATTTTATGCTGAATCGTCATTTCTTCTTGTCGTACAAATAATTGTTTATGCTGGGGGAATAACAGTTCTGATGCTTTTTGCTATTTCTCTTTCTGGTAAAGAAGCAATGTTTGAAAAATCAAAAGGTTGGAAACTAATGGATTGGCGATTAAACCTCGCAGGTGGTTTTATTCTATTCTCTATCGCAGTTTATATTATTACACAGGTTAGTTCAACATTTTGGAGTATTACTGAAGAGGAATTATCCACAAGACCTGGAACTGTTGTTAATGAAGCGGGAAATATAGTATCTTTTGATGAAGCAGAAATGATACAGAGATTAGCAAGTGAATTATTTACTGTGCACGGAGGAACGGTGATTCTTTTAGGTTTGTTACTATTAGCAACAATGCTTGGATCAGTTTATCTTGTTAAGAAGGAGGTTGAAGATTTATGAGTTTTGATGGTTCAATATTTGTCATTGTTGCATTGATTATGTTTTTAATAGGTTTTATAGGTTTTATTAAATCCCAATCTGCTATTCGGATGTTAATTGCAGTAGAAATTATGATTAATTCAGCTAATATTAATTTTGCAGTTTTTGCACTCTATAATGATACATCATTTGTAACAGGACACGTTGCAGTGCTTATAAGTATTGCACTAGCAGCTGCCGAGGCAGCTATTGGATTAGGATTAATTTTATCAATTTATCGAAGTCATGGAACAGTTGACGCAACTGATTTTGTTGAATTCAAAGGCTAAATGGAGAAAGAAAAATGGCACTGATATTCGGAGATCTAGCTTTTCTGATACCCACAGTTCCTATTGTGGGCGCATTTATTGCATTGTTCTTTGGAAAGTTCTTGGATAAGAAAAATCATGGGAATCTAGTTGCTCTCATCGGTTTAGGTACAAGTTTTGTATTAACCTTATTAGTTTCAGGAGAAGTAGTACTTCGGCTTTTGTTCGAAGGTCATGTTGATACGCCGTTCTTAGAAGAAGAGATTATACATGAGAACTTAATTCAATGGTTCAATGTTGGAGATATTACCGTTAATTTTGGAATTTTAGTTGACCCACTTTCTGCTGTTATTAGTTTGATGGTAGCATTTGTTGCATTACTTGTTGCAATTTATAGCCGCAGTTATATGTCTCATGATGGATCTCCAAGATATTATGCTGAAATAAGTCTCTTTGCGGCTGCTATGTTAGGATTGTGTTTCTCTCCTAACTTCATTCAATTATTCCTATTTTGGGAACTAATGGGGGTATGTTCTTATCTTTTAATTGGTTATTTCTATGATAAAGAAGTAGTTCCAGAGGGACAACCTCATCCTGCATCTGCTTCAAAGAAAGCTTTTTTAACAACCAAAGTAGGAGATGTATTTCTGTTTATTGGAATTATACTATTATACATAGAAACACTAAATGCAGGTCATCCTACCTTCAATTTTCTTGAAATTCAACATTTATTACATGATGGATTGATTCATACAGATCCCACTTTGTTTGTAGTTATAGCATTATTGATTTTTGGCGGGGCTGTAGGAAAATCAGCTCAATTTCCACTTCATGTCTGGCTTCCAGATGCAATGGCTGGTCCTACAACTGTAAGTTGTTTAATTCATTCCGCAACCATGGTGAAGGCGGGTATCTTCCTAATTGCAAGATCCTACTTCCTTTTTGAACATGATTTGATGCATGCAGCAGGAGACGCTATGCTAGTAGTCGCCTTAATCGGAGGAATTACCGCTATATTAGCAGGTACGATCGCTCTTGTGCAAACTGACATCAAGGGAATATTAGCTTTTTCTACAATTAGTCAATTGGGTTATATGACAATTGGACTCGGAGTTGGAGGAATGGCTGTTGCAGTTTTCCATGTGATTAACCATGGAATATTCAAAGCTCTATTGTTTTTATCTGCTGGATCTGTTATACATGGATCAGGTACACAGGATATACGTGAAATGGGTGGTTTACAGAGTAAAATGCCTCATACATGGAAGGTTATGTTAATTGGTTCACTTTCACTTGCTGGAATAGGAAATGGCTTCTTTAGCAAAGATGCGATAATTCTCCATGCGATAAATCGTTTCATAGAATCAGGTAACATGTTACTGCTTTTAGTATGGCTTTCTTCAGTCATTACAGCTTTTTTAACTGCATTTTACATCTTTAGAATGTGGTTTTTAGTATTTCCAGGAAAATCTCGAAAACCAGAACACCATGCTCATGAATCTGATTCCTGGATGACGATTCCATTATGGTCATTAGCTATCGTATCATTAGTATTAGCAGGAATTTACCTGATTGGAAATATTCCTGTACTCAATATTGAACTCTTACCAATTCTTAATATCGAACATCAATTGGTAACATGGTTAGAACCAGAAGTTTCTTTGGTTATTGAAAACTCATTGATTGTAATGACTCAATTCTCTTCTATAATCATAGCACTTCTTGGAATAGGACTTGCGTATTTAATATTCTATCCTAGATCGGATGCTCATGTATCCTTTACCAAGGAT
The DNA here is from genome assembly GCA_030589605.1 of Candidatus Hodarchaeota archaeon. Lineage (GTDB taxonomy): Archaea > Asgardarchaeota > Heimdallarchaeia > Hodarchaeales > Hodarchaeaceae > Hodarchaeum. Next base: position 7,455 of record JAUUVJ010000082.1, read on the forward strand.
GATCCTTCTTTCTTAATTGAGGTTACAGAGTCAGATAGTATTACTAATATTCAAAAACCCTTACGTTCACTTACCCGTACAATTAAACTGTCTCCTCTAGGAAGGGGACTTCAACGAATTCTTGAAAAGGGATATTATATTGATGATTTGTATTTAGCTTTAGTTAAATTTGTGGATACAAAATATTGTGCTGGAATGTACTGGATTGAAAGAAATGTCTTTGATAAAGCAGTGCGTTTTGTGGGACAGATAGGCTTTGCTGTATGTGGGGTTTCAAAGTGGTGGGATGAACATATAGTTGATGGTTTAGTACGGTTAACAGCACAAGTATCAGTAGCTGTGTGTAGCTTAGCAAAAGCAACTGATGAACGTGTAATTGATCACGGTATTATAAGGGGTTCTGCAAAAAGAGTTATGCTAACTGGTAGTCGTTTACGTAGAATCCAAACAGGTGTGGTCGAAAATTATGCTCTCTATACGCTTGTAGGAGCAATTACTCTAATATTAGTTATGATCGTTATAAATGGGGTGTAACCCCCTAAAAAAAAAAAAGGTTGAAGACACAATGGTGGCATTATTTACATTCGGAGAACTTGAAATCGGAGTATTAACACTAATTTTTTTACTGCCAGTATTGGCAGCGTTTCCGACATGGCTCATAGGCCGTGTTCGTAATGATTTTTCAAAATACTTCGCGTTAATAATCAGTAGCATTGTAATGTTATTGGCTATTCTTGCGTGGATGATGTTTGAAAACAATTCCCTACTACCCGCATCTCTACATGCAGATAGAACATTGTTAGCTACAGGTGGTTGGTCATTAACTGAGGATATTGCATGGATAGCTTCGATAGGAATGAATTATTCATTAGGTGTAGATGGACTTAGTTTACCATTAGTAATGTTAGGTGGGTTTATCTTTGTGGTGGCTATACTAGCCTCCTTTAATGATATTAATGAAAGAGAACCAGCTTATTACGCAATGATTCTACTATTGGAAACAGGCGTTATTGGTACTTTCGTAGCAACTGATTTTATCGTATTTTTTGTTGCTTGGGAACTTGTCCTCGTTCCGATGTTTTTCCTAATCGGAATTTGGGGTGGTCCAAAACGTGAATATGCAGCAATTTACTTCTTTATTTATACACATGTAGCTTCGTTGTTTTTGCTATTAGGTATTATTGGAATGTGGTTACAAACCGCTACAACTGACGCAATGGTACTTACAGGTCTTTCTTCTGGGACTTTTTCATTCCAACAGATGACTTATTTAGCCCAAAATTTAGTTGGAGGTTTTGGAATTGAACTTCCTGTATTACTCATTTTCCTAGCTTTGCTTTTTGGATTCATAGTTAAAGTACCTAGTGTTCCATTCCACACATGGCTCCCGCTGGCTCATGTTGAAGCACCAACACCTGGTTCTATGATTCTTGCTGGATTATTGCTAAAAATGGGTGGTTACGGTATAATGAGAATGAGTGGTTGGTTCCTACCTGAAGCTTTATCGGAATTTGCATGGCTAGTAGCAATAATTGGGTTAGTATCCTTACTTTACGGCTCATGGGTAGCATTAAGACAGGTTGATATGAAAAGTCTTGTTGCTTATTCATCAGTAGGCCATATGGGTATTATTTTACTAGGTGTGGCAACTCAAACAGAAGCAGGTTTTGCAGCAGCAATGTATATGATGATTGCACATGGGATAATTTCACCTTTGATGTTCTTTGTTGCCGGAACAATAGGTCATTCAGCGGATACTCGTGATATTCCCAAACTAAAAGGTATTGCTAAACAAATGCCGATTACAGCAGCAGTTTTAGTATTTGGTTCTTTTGCTAGTGCTGGTTTACCTGGTTTAGCTGGATTCTGGTCTGAATTATTGGCATTCATCGCTTTGTTCTCAATGGAGGCAACTATGACAATTCCTGTTATTGGTTTAACAATAACTGGATCCGCTATTGCTTTAATAGGCGCTTTGGGTATTATATTCACGGCAGCATATTATTTATGGATGCTACAACGTACAGTATTCGGAGATGTTAATCCAGAATTGAAACACGCCCATGATGTTTCCCACTTACCCCAGTATCTTACATTGGGTTTATTATGTCTGTTTACATTGTTATTAGGTCTATTTCCTGCATTTCTAATAGATTTAATGTCCACAGCATCAGGGTTCTTTGCATCAATGTTCTAAACTAAATAGGTAAAAAGGTGAATCTGAATAATGAGTGATGTCTTATCTGTTTTCCTACCATTCATAGCTTTATGTGGTACTATATTTTTGTGTCTCATCCTAGAATCTACGAGTTTTGGGCGTAGATATATTGCTCCGATCGCCATTCTTGGAAGTTTAGTTTCCTTGTTTTTTGTAATAGTAGGGATAAATGGTACAGACATTATTTACTTATTTGGAAACCCAGCAGACTTATTTGATATTTCTAGCACTGATGGATTATTTGTTATCGATAACTTCTATCTTTTTTTCGCTATGATATTCCTCATAGTATTGTTATTCGTAGCAACCTCAAGTATGGATTATATCAGTTCTGAACGGACAATAGGAGTTTATTATGCTCTCTTGATCTTTTCTAGTATAGGAATGATGCTAGTTAGTGCAGCAAATGATCTTTTAGTACTATTTGTTGCTTGGGAGCTTGGTACTATACCTGCATATGCTCTTGCAGCATATCAAAAATCTCGTAAAGAAACTAGTGAAAGTGCTTTGAAATTTTTCCTTATTGGTGCCATGTCTTCAGCTTTTATTTTATTTGGAATATCATTAGTATACGGTATTGTAGGAGATACTAGATTAAGTGCTGTTGTAACAAGCTTCTCTAATATTGCAGATTATTCTCCTCTCCATTTATTAGCATTGATGTTTTTAATTGTTGGATTTGGATATAAAATGGCGGCTGTTCCATTCCATGCTTGGGCTGTCGATGTTTATGAAGGTACACCAACCACGATTACTACTTTTCTTGCAGCAGGATCGAAAGCAATGGGTTTTGCAGCAGTTTTCCGGATATTCGTTACTGGATTGACAGATATAAATGAAACTTGGGGAATTCTATTTGCTATTCTCGCTATTCTAACAATGACATTAGGAAATGTAGTGGCATTAGTACAGGATAACATCAAACGCATGTTAGCTTATTCAAGTATTGCACACGCAGGTTATATTCTTATTGCATTAGCAGCTGTTACATTTAGTCCGAATTCCACTTTGTCATCTACACTAGATTATACCGTTGCTGAATTCTCAGTAGCAGCAGCCCAATTACATATTTTAACACATGCCTTGATGAAAATTGTAGCTTTCACAGTTGTTATTGTTGTAGCTTTCTCACTGAAGAGTGAAAAAATAGAAGATTATGCTGGATTACGTAAAAAGCATCCTTGGTTAGCAATCGGGTTGACTTTTTCATTTCTTAGTTTGATGGGAATTCCCCCCCTAGCAGGTTTTATTTCAAAATTATTTATATTATTTTCCGCTATATATGCTGATCTGTTATGGTTAGCTGTTATTGGAATACTTAACAGTGCAATATCAATATTTTACTATTTACGTGTTATAAAGCTAATGTTAATCGATCAACCACTTGAAGATCAAGATGTTACTGCTATCCCTGTTGACCGTATTGCTCCATTCTCGATACCTCTATCCTATCGTTTAACAATTGGTATTAGTGTTCTCCTTATTGTTTTGATAGGAATATATCCAGCTCCATTCATTGATTTTGCACTCTCTGCAGCTAGCAATCTGGTTCCCTAACCATGAAGATGATTACATCTTTTTTCTTTATTAATTTCAAGTTGTATTACATTAGGGTGTTTTTCTATGAAAGAAGTTGATGTATTAATCGTTGGTTTAGGGCCTGCAGGTGCAAC
>JAUUVJ010000086.1 GCA_030589605.1 Candidatus Hodarchaeota archaeon
ATTCCTGAATGCTGTTGAAGCTGACAGGATAGAGGATGTAGGGTTACATCCCTCACGATGGAGACTAGTTACGGCAACGAGCTAGTTTATGACCTCATGTGAATAAAATTGACTATATTTTTAGCAATTTTAATAACCTAAACTGAATATAATAGTTTGTAAGGGAAAATCAATGAAAAAACTACTTTTAACTGGTTTTGAACCATTTGGAGGAGAAAATATAAATCCTTCTTCAGTTATAGCTCAGGATTTCCACGGAAAAGTTATAGGGAATATTGAGGTAATAGGTCGTACAATTCCGCTAAGATTTTACGAAATAGACAATATTATTTGTAGTTATATTGAAGAATTTAACCCTGATATAATAATTAACCTTGGACAAGCCCCTCGGCCAACGATTTCTTACGAATACGTTGCAATAAATCTAGCACATATTTCAAGTGAATCATATAATTGTGGAGCTAAACCTAGCCATGAAACATTAGCGGAAAATGGTCCTAAAGCATATTTCACGAGTCTCCCTGTTCAAGAATTAGTTAAACACTTGAGTAGCCACAAAATTCCAAGTTATATTTCCTATTCAGCTGGTACTTTTGGTTGTAACCAAATTTTCTACTCTACAATGCATTATATTCATACTAACCCTAATACCAACTCAGTTTTAGCAGGTTTTATTCATATTCCACTTTTACCCGAACAAACTGTAAAATCAACTTTATCATCCTCAATGTCATTAGATTTCATGAAGAAATCAATTGAATTAATAATAAATTTTTTCAATATTAACTAACTGCTTGTAGATGAAGAAAAAAGAGAAATGAAAAACCTATATATTTCAAGAAATACTTTGGAAGGATTTAAGAATAGGTTGAGCTAAATCAGCGGCAGTTGTTCCAGGAGTTTGACAGTTTTGATCTTTTAAAAAACTTTCAATGTATAAAGGTAAATTAATTGTACTTAAATCTGTATTTTTAAGATGAGATTCCAATTGAGGAAGAATAGTATCTGGATAAATCCAAAAGTCTCCACTTATCAAAATGTCAGTAAGTATAGAATCTTTAAACTCGCACATGGTCTGTATTAGGCCTCCAGTCGACTTATAAGTTCCTTCCACCACGTGACTCGATCCATGAATCTTAATTTTATGAAAAAGATTTTTACCTCTCTGATTAATTTGATACAACCATTCGTCTGTGAGATATTGTTTTCTTAGTTTTTCCATTATCTCAATGGTTTTAGGATTTAAAGAAGTTTTATTAAAGTGCACTCCAAGATGTTCTTCGAATTGGGCTAGATATTCTTTGATAATGGCTTCACGATCGGGAATATATCATAACTCATCTTTAAAAGACGACATTCCTGCTTCAAGCGATTTTATTACTTTATCACGGAATTTTTCATTTGGTACTTTTAATATTTGTGCCATTCCTTTACGAGGGAAGTCCAATATAAAATTTCCAACTAAAATTTGAGCTTGCTCAAGAAGAGCCGCACCATTTCCTGATATTTTCTTATTTCCTACTAAAATATCGTTAACTGGACGATATACAGCTTCAATATTAAAATGACGATAGGTTTGAACTACTGGATGTAGTAATTTGGAGAATAAAGAACTCACCTTTCGTGGAATTACTTTAGAATCAGTATGGGCAATAATTTGGTAAAATAATTGGTCCGAGTCTAGTAATACTGTACCTCCACCACAAGCTCTACGAACAACTGGAATTTCATTTTTTTTACAATAATCTAAATCTACCACTTGATTTAATGATTGATGTAAACCGCAACTAACGATAGGATATTTTGGCCAATCGATAACAAGAAGATCTTTTTCTTGAATTCCTTTACTTCGTGCAATTGCGGCAGCATGCCAAACCGTTTGAGTGTTGATACTATCAGTTTCTTTAAGAAAGATAAGATCCCATTCATTATCTGAAGCTGTCATAATAATCACTGTTGAAAAAAGTCTTTTTTACCAAATAAAGTACATAACCAATATTTAGATACAATTTCTTTGGATTATAAAGGAAGTTAATTAAAGTCATCTTTTTCAGATCATAAAAATACCTTTTAAACCATTCTCAATGCTTATGGAAAGATAGGAATGCGTTCCTCTAATATATTATTTTTATCAGGTGGTACAGGAACCCCAAAATTGTTACAGGGAGCTAGAAATATCATCGATGAACAGAAAATCACGATTATTGGGAATACTGGGGATGATTGGAACTTTTATGGACTGTATGTATCCCCAGATGTTGATAGTGTGTTATTAACTCTATCAAATCTAATTGATTCTTCAAAGTGGTGGGGTATCAAAAATGATACTTTTAAGCTAACAAAATTTCTGAAAAAAACCTTAAAAGAGAATGTTTGGTTCAATCTTGGGGATTATGACGCAGGTTTATGTTTATTCAGATCTTATCTTCTTGAAAAAGGGAAATCACTAACTGAAGCTACAGAAATCATTAAAAGTCGTCTAGGTATACAATCTACCATATTACCAATGGGAAACCAGTTAATTCAAACACAAATTTCCACTCCAGATAAAACAATGCATTTACAGGAGTTTTGGGTAAAATATCGTGGAGAACCTCAAGTAAATAATATCTTCTTTGAGGGAGATCTTTCGAGAACTACTTCTCAAGTTTTGGATGCAATTGATAAAGCAGATATTATAATATTTGGCCCTAGCAATCCTGTATCTTCGCTAGGGCCTATTTTATCTATTGTCCCGCTACGAAAGGCCCTTCAGGACGCTTCAGGTGTTCGAATTGCTATTAGTCCAATAATTGGTGATAAAGCGGTATCAGGTCCAACTGCTTCATTTTTAAAAGCTTGGAATAAACCTGTATCTCCTGTAGCCATAGTAGAATTGTATAATGATGTCTTTGATGAATTTATTATCCATAAGACTGATAGTCAATATCAAGAGAAAATTAAAGAAATTGGTGTTAATCCAATCCTTGATGATATAATAATCAATACTCCTGCTGCTGCGGAAAGATTAATGAATAACATTATGGAAAGAGTATAAATGGGAAATTTCGTGAATTCCAGTGTATTAGCTGCAATGGCAGGTATTACAAATGGAAATTTTTCAAACCATTGTCTTGTGGAAGGTGGAGCTGGATTTGTAACAATCGGGGGGTATTCTATTGGTAAGGAAATGATAAGGGCCTCTATCAAATCTAAACAGAGAGGAAGAAATGAATTCATTCTAAACTATAGGGAAGAGGAGAAAGAGATCTATCATGAAATAAGCAAAATATCGGAAAGTTCTCGTGTTATAATCAACTTGAGGGTGAATACCTATTCTGTTGCTAAAAATTTTGCTATAAGATTTAGGGATTTACTAAATAAAGATCAACCAACTCTGGAAATTAATGCACACTGTCGTCAGACTGAAATTGTGGAAAAAGGTGGAGGTCAAAGTTTATTACAACGTATCGATACGCTTGAAAAAATCGTAAAAGCTTTTCAATCAGAGGATTTCAAAGTATCATTAAAAATTCGCGGAAATACTGTACCTCCGTCTTTTCTTATACCACAAATAGAAAAATGGCATCTTGATTTCTTACATATTGACTCTTATAAAGAAGGATCTCCAGGAACGGATCTAAAACTGTTGAATCATTACACTAAGGCTCTAGATATCGCAATAATAGGAAACAATTCAGTAATTGATTTACAAAGTGCTCTTGCTATATTGAATACTGGTGCAAGTTATTTTTCGATTGCGAGAGCTGCTCAAAGGAATCCTTCAATTTTTAGTAATCTCCTAAAACATTTTTAGGATAATGAGTCTATTGTATTTATTGGTCAATTGAAGGTGGATTTCATCTGAAAATAACCGAAATTTTGGTACTTGTTCAGATTAAAGATCCTTTATACACAAAAACTCGATTAAAGTCAGTTTTACCCTTAGAATACACCACAACCATTGATAAATTGGTAGAACTATGCTTTATTAACACAATATTGATGCTAAAAAAAATACCGTGTTCTTTTGGCGTTATTTCTCCATCTCAATCAATTTTAAAGCGAATTCAAAAAAATGGAGCAGTTTTTACCTATCAAGATTCAGGAAGTAACCTTAATACAGCATTGTCAGATGCTATTCAAAAAATACCACGAAAGCAACCCATTCTAATTATTATGCCTGATTTACCGTTCCTGAACCAAATTTTTTTCCATACTCTGTTCAACGAAATTGAAAACACAGATATAGTGATTATTCCCTCATCATCTCAAAATAATGATTTTGGTACAGCAGCTTTATACATGAGTGAACCTGATTTATTAGAATTCGATTTTGGAAAAAATAGTTGTCATCGTTTTAAAAACAAAGCAGCTTCCAAAGGTTTCAAGTATAAAATCCTTGATTTAATTCCATATAATAGAGATTTAGATACGTTAGATGACGTTAAATACCTAGAACGGCATTTACACCAAGTATTCAAACCTGAAATGTACTCTGAAATTCTTAATCAAATTGATTTTAATATTATATAGTGATATATTACATAGAAAATAATCAAAAATATTAAAAACCTAGTCAATAGTGGCTGTTTATGGTTTCAGCCTGTCCGAATAAGGGACTTGTTCCAAACTTCGTATAAACAATTTTGTGCCAATAGTGTTAATATTACCTAATATTACCTAATATTACCTAATATTACTTACTATTTTTAACAAAAAAGAGAACCTAACGAGTTGTGTACACCATTTGAATGACTTTACTTCAATCGATAGTCCTGTGCTTCCCTCTTTATCTGTTACGAGTGCATTGGAGTTTCTACAATCAGAATAATTATTTAACTGGTTCTTTTTTATTACTAATCTTCTCCGTAAATATTAATATGTTAAACCTATTCTCAAGCAATTAGTATATTAATACCCTTTCTCTGTGTTGAAACAATGTCTACTCCCCAAAAAAAGATCTTAGTCGTTGACGATGAGATAGATACATTAGAGTTACTTCGTACCGTTCTTGAACACGAAAAGTATGAAGTTTTGAAAGCTGTTAACGGTAAAGATGCTTTAGAACAGGTAAAACAAATACCTGATTTGATACTTTTAGATGTTAGAATGCCAGGGGGATTATCTGGACTCGATGTATGTAAGCAACTAAAACAAGATGAAAGATATAAAGAAATTCCTGTAATAATATTCTCTGCAAAAGTTTTAGACCGTGATATCGAATTAGGTTTGAAAGCTGGAGCTGTAGAGTATGTAACAAAGCCATTCAGTTCAAAAGAATTAATCAGACTGATAAAACTACATATATCATAAATTCTAAGCTGTTTATGATGAAATTTGCTTTTTTAAATCAATAAAAGGCATAAGTAAGAAATTCTTAGATTCAGATCTGAAATAGAAAGTAATTAAATTGTTTGAGGAAAAGAAATGGTTTTCATTGTTATTTTAGCTGGTGGGGGTGGTGAAAGGTTATGGCCAAAATCAAGGAAGAATCGGCCTAAGCAATGTATTTCTTTAGATGGAAAACAAACTTTAATCCAGAAGACATATGAAAATGCCATCCAAATAGCTGGTGAAAATCGAATTATAATCTCAACTCGAAAAGAATTAGCTACAATTATTCAAGAACAAGTACCTTCTGCACGTTTATTAGTTGAACCTCTAGGCCGAGATTCTGCGGCTGGAATAGGATTTGCATGTGCACGATTACTCAGTGATGATATTGATGATGTAACAGTATTTATGGGAGCAGATTATTATATTCCAGAAATCGATGGCTTTAAAAAAGCACTGGATTCTGCAGTACAATGGGCTAACAAGAATAAAATTGTTACTATCGGAATCAAGCCGACACGTATTGAAACTCGTTTTGGATATATCTCTCCTGGAGAATTAATATCAGAAGCAAATAAGGAAGTCTATAAAGTCAATAGTTTCATGGAAAAACCCAATAACTCCCTAGCTCAAGAATATGTGTCCAAAGGTTTTTTATGGAATTCTGGAATGTTCATCACAAAACCATCTGTTCTTTATCGGAATTTTCAACAATATATGCCTATCTTATATCAGGCCTTAGAAAAAATGAGAAAGACAAATTTCGATGAAAAAGAAGTCTATAATGCTTTTTTTGATCTTCCTAGAATTTCAATTGATTTCGGGATAATGGAAAAAACCAAGGATTTGGTTATGGTAAAAGGCGAGTTTATTTGGGATGATATTGGTACTTTCGATTCTTTAGACATGATTTTAGAGTCTGATTCTGATGGAAATATTGTCCAAGGTGAATTCTTGGGAATAGATGTCAAAAATTCTGTAATACTATCTGATCGGCCTATCATTGCCATGGGTGTATCAGATATAGTTATTGTAGACGCAGGTGATTGTGTATTTATATGTCAGAAGAATAGAGCTGGTGAGATTAAAAAAATAATAAACGAACTTGAGAATCATGACCAATTAAGAAAATTACTTACTAAGTAGCTCTGATTCCATTTTTTTAAGTTCTCTCTTTCTAACTAAGAACATAATTATTGCAATAATAGCCATTATTACTCCAGAAGATAGAAATGTTTCAGTAATGTATTTGACATTCTCTTCAATATATACTTGAACTACAAGTAAGTATAAGGGAATTGTAAGGAAAAGTAGAAGGCTCAAAATACCAAAACCTGCTGTCGCTAGAAGAAAAATCCTACTTCTATTTTCTACTCTCCTTCGAAAACATGTCTGACAAAGATATCCTTCTTGAATTTGGTCGCCATATGAATTAGTTTTTGTACCCTCAATCATTTTATTACGAGGAAATGATTTATCACATTCTAAACACAATCTTTCTTGATTCATGAGGAGTCGAATGGCTATTTGATTTTAATCTGAAGAAAGTTTTTATCAGTCAATTATAGTTCGTTACAACAGATTAGTATAAACAAATCCTTTCATTTATGGTTATCTTGATGACATCAGTTAAAAAGGAAGCTTTAGGTCAGATATTCAGTTTTCGATCCTTTATTCTTGGTATATCATTGGCAATTATTGTATATTTGGCTATAATGATATTCAGTGGATGGGAAGATCTATTAATTAATATATTTCGTGTAAATCCATTTGTAGTTCTTTTAGCAGTATTACTAAGTTTTACTAACTATGTTTTCAGATTTTTAAAATGGCACATCTTTACACAGAGTTTAGATTTGGAAATCCCGCTAAAGAAAAATTTTCAAATCTTCATAGCAGGTTTGAGTCTATCAATAACTCCTGCAAAAGTTGGGGAAGCGATCAGAGCAGTCTTACTCAAAAAAACTGTATCAAGTGATTTATCAAAAGGACTTGCTTCAACCTTCTCTGAAAGGCTAATTGATCTATTAGCTGTAACATTTCTTGCTTTATTTGGAATTATAATACTGGGTACTCAACAAACAATAACTTATATGCCAATTCTATTACTAATACTGCTTGCTATCGTTTTTAGTGTACTAGTTTTCATTTTTGATCCATTATATTCAATTTTTAGGGTTATTTTTCGATTAGAATATTGGACTAGTGTCGGGGCAAAAATAGATAAATTTCGTTCAGATGTATATGTAACGTTTCAATACAAATCTTTTTTCACTGCTTTATGCCTTGGAATATTAGGATGGACGTGTGAAGGACTAGGTTTTTTCCTATTAGCTCAAAGTTTAGGTGTAACGCTAGGGTTGGCTACCGCTGTATTTATTTATGCAACTTCTTCCCTTCTTGGAGCTCTTTCTCTTCTTCCTGGTGGATTAGGAGCTGTAGAAGTAAGTATGGAATTATTTTTGGCAAGTCTTCTTGTTATTTCTGTTCCTTTAGCAGGAGCTTTAATTATTTTAACTCGTATGACTACTTTATGGTTTGGAGTAGCTTTAGGGGTTATATTTCTACTTATTGTGACAAAAAGCATTAATGAATAGTTATAAGTACGAAAAAAAACGAAGAGAAAATAAGGATCCTTTTCCACTATCAAGAACCGATCTGTAGCTAAATGATTTCAGAAAAATTTCCCTGTTCTTTTAATAGATTGAACTAGAATCTAAAAAGGTATTAACATAACTTTTTCAGAAAGTCCGATATTAAGGTAAATAAAAACAGAAAACATTATTCTTATCATTAGTTAATTGAATAAGGAATTCTCATTAATGATTCCTGCTTTAGTGATTTTTAACTTAATTCAATATTGATCAGTAATTAGGTGACAATAAGTTTGACTAAAGAAAAAATAAAAATCTCTGTTGTCGGTACGGGGAAAATGGGTTTTTATCATGTCCGTTTATTATCAAGAATGGGATTTTTGGACTCTGTTGTTGATACAAATCCAGAAACAGCAAAAAACGTTGGAGAACAGTTTAATACTAAGTGGTTCACAAGTTTAGAAGAAATGGCAAGTGAAACTTCTCCAAATGGTGTTATTTTAGCTGTTCCGACAAAATTACATCACTCTATGACTGAAAAAGTTGTAAATAGTACCCCTAGTTTAAAAGTATTGCTAGTAGAGAAACCTTTAGCTTCATCTGTTGAGCTAGCAACAAAATTACGAGATTATTTATCAAAATATAATGTTAAAATTATAGTAGGTCATATTGAAGTCTTTAACCCAGTTATTACAAAGATTCAAGGAATTCTTGAACAAAAAATCCTTGGAGATTTACGCTCGGTCTTTATTCAACGAAGAGGAACTGTGGGGGAAACACGACTGGATTCTATCGGGGATGTCTATGAAGATATTGGTGTTCATGATTTCGATATTGTGAGTCGAATTTTACCCAAAGGAGAAATAAGTTTATTTTCCAGTGCTGTAAAAGCTAGAGGAGTTGATAATTCAAGTATTATTGTTATTACGCCTGAAAATAAAGATATTTATGTTACCCTTTTGATGAGTCGGGAGTATGCTGGTAAATTACGAACAATAGATATCGAAGGGACAAAAGCTACACTTAGTGCAAATCTATTAACTCAAATGTTGGAATTAAGAAGTTTGGAAATATCTCGTGGTGAAAGGGAAATTTCAGCTATTCGCATACCTTTCTCAAATGGAGAACAAATGAAAATTTATGGTGAACCATTACTTCTGGAAATGTGGAACTTGATTGATTGTATACGTGGAAATGCTACTCCCCTGGTTTCTATTAATGATGGAATCAATGCGCTAAGGTTGGTAGAGGCAGCGAGAGAAAGTATTAAGAAAGGGGATATTGTCAGATTGAAGATTTAAACAAAATGATTGTGGAAATTAGTTTGAATAGATCAGAAGTAAAGATTTGTGTTGTTGGTATAGGTAGAATGGGGTATTCCCATGTACGGTTACTTAATAAACTTGGTTATTTGAATTCAATAGTTGATTCTAATCCCGATTTAGCTGAAAATATAGGTAACAAATTTAGAATACCTTGGTATACAAATTTGGAGACAATGGCACAAAATCAATCTCCGAATGGAATAATTATAGCTGTTCCGACAAATATTCATTCCAAAATGGTACAAAAATCTATTAAAAAAATACCGGGTATTAAAGCTTTACTGATTGAAAAACCAATAGCTTCTTCTGTTAAAGAAGCGAAAGAACTGAAATCTATACTTGCAGAATATAACATTGATGTAATAGTCGGACATATAGAAGTATATAATCCAATAATACCAAAAATCAGAAGCATATTGAAAGAGGGTTATCTTGGAGATTTACGCTCAATATTGTTTCAACGTCGTGGTGCTGTTGGTGAAAAACGAATTCAGACACTTGGGGATGTCTATGAAGATATCGGAGTTCATGATTTTGATGTTGCCTCTCGTTTACTTCCTAAAAATGAGTTAAATCTTTATTCTTCAGCTGTAAAGGTAAAAGGAATAGTTAATTCAAGTGTTACGATAATTTCCTCAAAAAGAAAGGAATTCTATTGTACTTTTCTGATGAGTCGTGAGTATGCAGGAAAGGTACGGACAATAGACATCGAAGGGACTAAAGCAACTTTGCATGCAAACTTAATTACTCAGGTTTTGGAAATAAGGAGTCTAGATATTGCACGAGGAGAAAAAGAATTCTCCGTTATTCGTATTCCATATTCGAATGGAGAACAAATAAAAATTTACGGAGAACCTCTTCTTCATGAAATATGGAACCTTATAGATTGCATAAAGGGAGATTCTACACCTTTAGTATCATTAGATGATGGTATATGTGCATTAAAAGTAGTAGATGCTGCAAGAAGAAGTATTAAGATTGGAAAAAGTGTTTATTTTAATCTTTGAAGAAATTAAATGGTTGATTGAAACGAAACTACTAACTGCTTCATCATTAATAAGTAAAAATAAAAATTGAAGTTGATAAATAATAGGAGTTACATGAATGATTGATGTTCCGAGATATCTAGTAATGATTCAAACATATGGGGAGTTAGGAACAGAAGCAATAAATTCATTAAATATGCAAACACTAATTCCAACCAAAATATTAGTCGTAGATGATGGTTTTCCTGGAAATAAAATAGAAAATGAAACTAAATCTTTAAAAGAGAAATATCCAGGTCTAATCATTGATTATTTTAGAGGAGATTTAAAACCTGATCCTAATCTTGATACAGTTGGTAAGGTCATAAAGAAGGCTTGGTTTGCTTCAAAAAAAGACAATTATGACTTTGTTTCAATAATTGATGCTGATTCAGCATTAGAACCAGAATATTACACCCATATTATTTCTCTCATGCAAGAAAATGAAAATTTAGTTTGTGCTTCAGGAGAACTAGTTGTAGTCGATGAAAATAAGAAATACATTGAAGAAATTAACATTGGAGCTAAAATCGGTAGAAAAGATGCACGTGGATCAGGAAAAATCATTGAGGTATCTTTTTTAGATGAAATTGATCCTCAAGATTTTCCTGATGTGGCTTGGGATACATGGATTAACACTCGTGCGAAATTAAAGGGATTTAAAGCTAAACAAATTGAAGGTATTCGTTTCTACGCGTCACGGCCAACATCTAGAGTTATTAAAAAGGATTTGTATAGATCAGGCCGATTGACATTCCATTTTGGTTACAATCCATTATTAGTCATCTTAAAAGTTATTTTAGCGAGAACAGGGGCTATAACATTTTTGAAAGGCTATTTTAATGCTCGAAAGCAAGAATGGAAGTTAGAAGATAAGAAAGTAAGGAGTTTCTTTGGATGGAGATTCATTTTCCACTTTTAATATAAAAGCCAGGGACAAAATATGAATATTACTATGATATTATTCGGTTTTTTTCCTTCTGATGTGAGGGTTCGAAAAGAAGCACGAGGG
>JAUUVJ010000358.1 GCA_030589605.1 Candidatus Hodarchaeota archaeon
CATTATTTCGAAGATCAAGCCAAGAAGTAATATTCTTGTATTTTGCGATCATTTTATTGTAAATTTGATTTCCTAATTCATCATAAAATTTTTTGCCTCTTGGTTTCATACTG
Source organism: Candidatus Hodarchaeota archaeon (assembly GCA_030589605.1). Lineage (GTDB taxonomy): Archaea > Asgardarchaeota > Heimdallarchaeia > Hodarchaeales > Hodarchaeaceae > Hodarchaeum. The sequence continues at coordinate 114 of JAUUVJ010000358.1, forward strand.
ATTATCACCCCTAGATATACTAAAAATAAATAGTTTGAATTAGTTCATAGTTATATATAAAAGTAGCTAAAGCGATGAAATAGTGACAATCCTGTTGAAGTGCTGGAGAAAGAAGCTAGAAGAATTTCAGAACTTTATATAGGGAGGTTTTCAAGGATTAAATGATTTATAGAAAAGAAAAATCCTAAAAAAATATAATTTTATTTTCTATCTGTTACTGAAATAAGTTTCAGGAATATAATCAATAAAACGAGATTGACGGTTCGGTTTCCAATAATTTGTATATTTTGCCCAAGTCAAATAAGCAATACTTTTTGCACGAGTTAGACCTACATAAAAAATTCGCCTTTCTTCTGCTAAATCATCTTCATTATCAAGATTTCGATAATCTGGAAGCACCCCATCTTCTAAACCTATGAAAAACACGATTTTGAACTCTGTTCCTTTCGATCTATGACCTGAAATTAGTTGAACGGCGTCTTTACCCTTCAAACGTCTAATTATTTCAAGAATGTTTAATTTTAAATTTGTGTTCATCTGTATTAAAAGTTTTAACATTTTTTGCATGTTCTTTAATCGGTGTTGAAATTCACCATTGCTACCAGATGCATCCTCAATGATTTTAGACACGTTTGCTATTTTTAAGATTCTTTCAACATCATCCTTAGCAATAGTGTCATTTTTAAACTCGATAAGATCATCTCTAATTTGTAAACTGACATTTAATGCATCACCTTTTTTGAAATGATATCCTAAGCCACTATCATCTATAGCCATTAGCACAGAGTGTAAATTATCACTTGATGTTGGATTATGAAATAGTTCTATTACTCCTAGTGCCAATGCAACCTCCCATGAATCCTGATATCTGTAAAGAGCACGATTGAAAAATTGAATTTCTTCATCCTGAAGGTGGAAAAGCATCTTCTCTAATCTATAAGAAGATCGTACAACTATTGCGATCTCAGCAGGATTATCAACGATATTATTTATCAAATATTCTTTGATCCTATTTATGATAAAATCTGCTTCTTCTTTCCAATCATTAAATGAATAAGAATATAGCTTACCTCTCGTAGATGAGATAGGTTCCATTTCCTTGGCAATTCGATTAGGATCAATTCCTATAACTTCTTGAGCAGCTAGAACAATGACTTCATCTGATCGGAAATTTAATGTGAGATTAATCTGATTTGCTTGAAGAAAATTCTTAATTTCGAATAAATTTTCTTTACAAGCGCCTCTCCATTTGTATATAGATTGATCTTCATCACCAACAATAATACTACCTTGAGCATCCTTAACGAATATTTTTACTAACTCTAGCTGTTGTTTATCAGTATCTTGAAACTCATCGATAATTATATAACGAAAAAAATTAGTAAAAATTCTATTTACCATTGCTGATTTTTCGAGAAGCTTCACTCCAAGTGCAATTAAATCCTCAAAATCCAATAAATTTCTATCTTTGAGAAATTCATTATATTTTAGATAGGCCTTTCGAGTACTAGAAGGGTAACTTTCGTCTCCAATCCCAGGATAAATTCCCATTCGTTTCATTCTTTCAAAAATCAATTGGAGAAGCTCAGGACTGGGTACAACGTTATATTTTGTATTTAGATATTTAATGATCTCTTTTCGATGGATATCCTCGATTATTTCAAAATCCTCACGAATTCCAATATCACTACCATAACACCTTAAAAGATATGAGGTGAATGAGTGAAAGGTTCCAATCCAAATTCTATGCCAATGTACAAAACCTTTTTCACGAAGTCTCCTTTTCATTTCTCTCCTAGCAGTATCGGTAAAAGTCAACGCTAATAGCCCATAAGGTTCCTCAATCTTCTGCTTTCCGAAAATATGAACAATTTTCTCTGTTATTGTGTGAGTTTTACCGCAACCAGGGCCTGCCAAAACAATATAGTGACCAAAACAAGTTTCAATTAGTTCATTTCTAATAGACTCTTCTGATATCATAAATTACGCATTCCACAAACCTAGATTTTTAGAGCTTTTGTAATGGCCTTTTGGAAACATAGAGGCACTATCTTTTTAGTTCGAGCTTCATCTGCAATTCTATAAGCTAGACCAATTTTCAAACTTTTCCCCTTTCTTGATTTGTTTATATAAGAAGCAATTCCAAGTGAATCATTTGTAAGACCTTTATTTTGCAAGAATCGGTTAAAGGATTGATCCATTCCTGAATCCATAATGAACTGAAGAACAGTATCTAGATACCCTCCATTTGCTAATTCTTCTTCTAGGTTATTACAAACAGGTATCCATCCGATTCCTTCCAGAACTTTCTGTCGTTCATCTTTTTGTCTTGCATTATCTTCAAAATTTTTCCAATAATTACACTGATTTTCTGATATTAAACCAGCACTATATGCTTCTTTCAATAAATCATTATGTTCAAATAAAACATCAGTATCGAAAAGGATGATGGTAGGGATTGAAAAATGAGATTCATTACAAACATTAAGCAAAAACGCAAAAGAACCTCCATGAGCTGGTACAATTGAAACTCCATCTCTATCGAGATTTTCACCCATAACTTTTGCGAATGCTTGTAATAGTATGGCTTCAGATATTCCTTCAACGATAATTAGTGCTCTTGCAAATAGAGAGTAAGAAGAACCCAAGCGAATAAACTTGGAGTATAATTTTAAATCATCTTCACTTATTAATTGATTATCTAGTTGATGAATTTCAATTTCGCCAGTATTTTCTTTTCTAAACAAAATTACATCCATAGGAGACGCTTGATCTACTAGTGTTGGTGAATGGGTTGTTAAAAATACTGGTGTTTCTATATTATTGAGTTCACGGAAGAGACTTACTTGTGATTGAGGATGTAAATGAGCTTCTGGCTCTTCAATAGCTAGTATAGGAGATTTTATTCCAGACTGGATGATCTTGTGCCTGAACATTGAAATCAAAACTAAATTTTGAAGTCCTGTCCCATGTTGAGACATGTCATATTCTCGTTGGTCAGTTTGTCTTTTTAGTCTTAAATTCAGATTTTTGACTAAATTGGTAGGATCTTCTGTTGCAACATTGAGAGAGATAATACCTTGACCGCCTGCAATAAATGGAGTTAATAGGTTAGATATACTTCCAGCTAGGCTCTTTATCTCATTATTTTTTTGTAGAGAGGTATTTGCACCTTTGATATGGTTAACTACATCATCCTTAACATCATCTAGTTTTATTTCTTTTAATAATTCAGCTAATATTCCTCTACCTCTAGCTCTCATTTCTCTCCCTGATTCTCTAACTGCATCAAGAAAAAAAAGAGGTATATATTGAGCTTGACTGGGATATAAAGGAAGTGGGTTATTTTGTCTTTGAACATCAGGAAGAAGGTTGACTTCCCAAATATAGTTGTTCAAGCTGCTATCCAAGTAAAATTTTCCTTCAATAGAGATATATGTTTCATTATTATCAACACATAAACGATCTTTGAAAATTGTTTCTAATTCCTGGTTTCTCTGAAGATCCCCTATTTCTACTAAAATGGTAAACTCTCTTATTCCAGCAGTATAAGCGGTTGAATTTATATCACTTTCTGAAAGTTCAGATTCTAATCTCCTTGAATTTAGGTCTAAAATTAGCCTTAAAGCATGAATCAAATTAGATTTACCTGTATTATTTTCACCAATAATTACAGATGTTTTACTTGGAAAAATTTCAATATCTCGTAAATTACGAAAATTGTTGATCTTTATTCTCCTCACTCGCATAGTAAGTTCCTCCAGTATTACCTGAATTTGTATAAGTGTTTAAAAAAGAAAAAATCGACTACTTTGTCTAGGGTATTTCTTCTCTCCTTTTTTGCGCTTCTCTTTGTAAATATAGTCTTATTTTAGGTTAGATGACAAATGTTATTGTATAATAAATATTCGGTTAGAAATCGAATGTCGAAATCAGTGTTAATATTGGAAAAAAATGATAAAAAATGCAGAAAATAAATGACACTAAGAACTTAGAGAAGATAACAGAAAAAAATAGAGAATATTGATCTTTTTTTAGGCTATTTCACCAACATTATAAGTTTAGATGAATTAAAAACAACACAAATAGATTTAAAGTCCATTGAACCCTTTGTGAAGAGGAATTACTCGAAAAATCAGCCTTCTACAACAGCGCAGGACTCGAATGATTTTTATGAGGCAATTAAGGATCTTAAACATGAAGAACGATTGAATTTTCTTGTCCGATTGATGTATGGACGAGAAATAATTGTTATGGAAGATGAAGTATTCTTCAAAGTATCGTTTGATTCTAAGGGAATATTTAAAAAACTTTATCCTTACAATAAAAGAATAGGAATGGAAATCTTATTAAATAGTCTAAATCCTCATAAAATATTATACGAAGGAAGGAATATTGGTGAAATAAGTGGATACTATTGGTTTGGATTTTTGAATTATATGATAGATGTTTGGACTCTAGAGAAAGTAGAAAGTATTGTAAATCATTTAAATACAGAGGAATATAATGCAATTAAGATTTCTTTAATTTTAAAACACCTAAATCAGAAGAATAATCCTTTTTAGAAATTGGAAAAAATCCAATTTTCTTCCAACATTTAATATTACACTGAAAATATATAAGTTTGTGAAATTATACCAACATTGCAGCATGTTGCAGATAATACTTTTGATGTTTTGTGGATGAAGATAAATTAGG
>JAUUVJ010000192.1 GCA_030589605.1 Candidatus Hodarchaeota archaeon
CTGTGATGTGTATAGTAGTAATCGCAGAAGCTTATTCACAGATTACCAAAAAAGATAAGTTATACTTTGTCCGATCTAAACTGAGAAAAAAAGTGAAACTTCGCAGATACAATTTAAGACGATTGTTGAGGAAGGATTTAGGAAACGAAAGATCAATGATTGAAAGTGAAAATTGACAATGGGAATCAGCATTGTTTTTATTCTCCCGAATTTCAAGTAATTCACCGTAAAATCTACGCTTTATCCGAATAAGTACCGTTGGTGGGGTACACAGGCGGTAGATTCAGATAATCTTTTTGAATGTGGTTAATTTTTCGTTTTAGAAAAACATTACGAATTACTTATCAAAAATGGAATAAAGACTTAATTAACATTCTTAAAGAACAAGCTAAAAAATGATTACCTTCTCTTTATTCTATGGTTTTCAGGGATAAGTTATTACTCCGAGTGCTATTGATATCCCTGAATGGGTTGATGCTTATCGTGAAGTTGTCCAAAAGCCATTTAGAAAATCAGTAGTAAGATCAGAAGCGATAAATTCTAGTTGGCTGTCTAAATCAAAGTTCCAAGACGGAATTGGAATATCCCAATGTCTGTCTGAAATTCTCTGTTTGCAAAGTGTACTGGGTGCATCAAGAAATATAACCAAGAAAACTTATAAGGTTGACATTCTCATAATATCTTGATTACTGATGACTTCTAATTGGGAAATGAAATCTTGCTTTAGATGTTGGAAAACATACACATTAATTATGAGCTTATTAGTCCTGGTTTGCCTAAGTTTGCTATTCAACTCAACTAAAATTGTTCAAGGAGGAGTATCACTAGATCAAGAGTTCCCAAGTACTGTAGTTGTTGGTGAATCATTGACACTTGAACAGGTATTTTCTGATCTTGGAGGGATTTATAAGGTAGAACTTTGGTATAAAATGATTTGGGAATCCCAATATAAATCGATCAATGCTTCATTAAAGAGTGGAACTCAACAAAGTGGTATATGGGAAGCAATTATTCCTAATACGGAACTATCTGAAACAGGAACTTTGATTATCCTATTTGTTAGTTGGGATATTCCTGGAAATAGTGTAAGGACTGATCCACATCAAATTGAAATTATTGAAAAAGCAGAACTCACCTCAAGAAATAGTACTCAAATTAGAACTAGTATAATGAATTCAATAATTAATCTTGGAATATTTATTGGGATCCCGATTTTTATTTTGCTAATATACTACAAATTTATAAGGTCACCAAGCAGCTTTACGCAAAAAGGGAACAAAAAACAAACCATTGAAGAAATTAAGGAATTAATAAAACTAGATACTGAAGAAGAAAAAGAATTCAAATTAAAACGAAGAAGAGAGATCTAGTTCCAAGAAATATCAAAAAGGAATATTATGATCTTTAGTCTGATATTCCTATAGTGAAGGCACGAAAAGTTTTAAGAATGAGCAAGAAATAAGATGAGGTATCCTTCCAATTCCACTATTCAAAAAGGAAAGAATGAAAAGTTTCAATTTTTACGTATCGAGATGTCGTGAGGTGAGCTACCCGAGATGAATTTAGACCAACTGTATCAACAAGTCCTTGAGCATAACGATAAGGTCAAACAGCTTCGGTTAGAGAACTTGAAGTTGAAATTGGGAATGAAGAATTTATGCTAAATATAGAAACATTTGATCCACAGACAAGATTATTGCAAACAGATGTTAAAGAGCTATTACAAAAGCAAGTAACTCTAAAAAAAGAGATAGCAATGATAGAAAGAAGGTTGGAGGGACATGTGGTAGATATGAAGAAGTTTATGGCAAATAATGGTTATAAGAAAATCGAACTCCAGGGATTAAGGATGACTTACAGTTATCCGCGAAAATATTACCAAATGATATTTTTATAAGAAATCTGCCTATGTCGTTCACTTAAATCTCCTAAAAAACCTCGTCGAATCTCTAGTACTTCATTCACCAGATTAACTATTTCAACTGAACTCCGAAAATTACGTTGCAGATGACCCGCGTCTTTAATATGTCCACTCTCAGCTGAATGATAATGCCAGAGAGCTGCTTTTAACTGAGCCCAATTAAAACCACTGGGATTAATCACTTGAGCTATATCTCCTGTGAAAAATATATTGTCAATTCTCTGATCTTTTGACAATCGAATTAGCACCTCTATTTCAATGGGTGCAAGATCTTGAGTTTCATCACAAGCAATCCAATCGTAGCGAAATTTTTGTGGTTGTTCTTTCATGCGAGAAATACAGAAATATGCTAAATCAATACTGTCCCATAATCCCTCCCTTTCAAGATAGTTTTGATAGATCAAAGTAGCTTCATAATAGTCTTTTCGCATATCCTCTGGGGTTTTACAACGACCTCTCTCTTCTTTTAGATCCTTGTAAGTTTTGAAGTCCATAAGTTTTTTACTTGTGTTAGCATTTCCTTTTATACTCTCTTGCACCTTTTGATACCTGTAAAATTACTGGAGATTCTGTGGCAACACATGCTTTGATTATTGCTTGAAGCTGTTCCATATTGTTAAAATTATATCCTGAAATCGCATACCCGCCTTCGAGAGCTTTCTCAAATAGATCCCTAGTATTGATTAAGCCTATTTCGCGATAACTTACCATTAATTACACCTCTGTTCGAATTTCAATCAAAAGAAAGATATTTGAAACTTTGCATTCAGATCCTATTTGTATTCTTTTTCCAATCTACTAGAATTTTAAAGAATGATTCCCATACGGAAAATTCATTGATATTGTGTGGAATTGTTTGAAAGTGGAATTGTTTGAAAGTGTGAAAGGTTCAAAATAATGAAAATCTCTCTTCAGAATTGTTATGAGACCTTATCTATTACTTTTGGTTCAACCATAAATGATGAAAAGGCTAAATTCGTTAGCACATCACTAAGATTCCCTATAAAAAAAATATGGTTGTATACCTATCCCATCTGTCCATCACACCTATAGGTCCATTTGCTATGACTCCTACGTACATATTGGTTAAATTTTGAAAATCAAATGATGTTTGAAATTTCAAGAAGACTTCTTCACCTGCAGCAAGGTTTAGATCACCTGTGATAACAGATATTTCACTAGCATTTTTTATATCCCCAAAACTTGAATTAAAAGCTAAAAGGTCATCGTTAACGCATATAAATGCTTTTTCAATTTGAAAGAGATCATCTTGCGGAATAGGATAATTCCCATAACTTTCAACTATACAAACAACCGAAAAGAAAACAGTTCCGTTACTGTAAATCGATTCTCTGGTTATATTTAAATATAAAACGAGTCGGGGAGGTTCAGGGTCTTCACTCGAAGGGTTAAATATTGCATTATATGAAAAATAAATAAGGTGGAGAGTAAACCACCCACTAATTAGGCTGAAAAAAATGGCACCACTAAATAATAGACTTTTTTTACGCTTTGAACTGTGTTTCCATGATGCCTTAAGTCGCTGAATCAACTGTGGTGTATTCACTCTTCTACCTCATTTAACCTAGTAACCCAATAGATGGGACTTGAGAAACACGGATATTATCCCAATATGCATAACCATAGTTCCCATTAGACCAACCTGCACGAAAACCTAAAGCTACAGGTCCTTGCATGAACGTCCAATAATAAGGATGGTCATCCGTATAAACTGCTAACTGTAGACTTCCTGATGTATAAGTCGATCCGTCTGCTCTTCGTGCAATTTCCATTCCGATATAAGATGTATCACTATCGACTTTTACTCCGAAAATCCTTATTTCAACCTCTTGCCAATCGTAACACCACCAACCTGTATGATTATAAACGTTTTCCTCGTAAATTAACGTCAATTCTCCGTGAACCATTGTGTGTACTTGCATATAATACCTATAAAACCTAACACGAACAAAGTTGTTACTATCAGCTAATACAGGATAGAAGTCGTGATAAGCTAATGTGTAGCCGTTAGAGCGTGTTGTTGTGTATGAAAAGTATTTGTCATAGTCAGAATTTGTACTGAGAACTTGAGTTCCAAGACCATCCCATTTATATACGACAGGCTTATCCCCTGAGCCATCTAGCATGTACATTCTACCTCTGAGGGATCCACCGTAATAAAGCGTATTGAAAACAGGGTTAGATGCTGTAGTCATTGAATGAGATGACCACCTGTTTGTGTTTGCATCTTGAAAGTCGTCTATGGTTGCATAACTTAGAGCTTCCCAAGAATCTATGATTCCATGACCATAATAATTATTTTGACGACTAGTTGTTTTGGTATAGTCATCCTCAGTTGTATCTTCACCACCAGGGTCACAATGATGTTTGATATAATTCCGTACTACTGAAGCGGGAGGATCAGACCCCTGAACATTCGCTAATACTTGATATATCTCTGCAGCTTGGCCCGCGACCATTGGACATGAATAACTAGTTCCTGCTACATAATGGAAGTCATTTAAGTCTCCATCACTGTCTAAGTCATCTTGAGATGGTATATTAACGTATTGTCCTGGCGCTACCACATCAATTTCAGACCCATAATCAGAGATTTTAGCCCTTACTCCTGCACCGGGTTCGTCACTTGAATTAACTGCACCAATTGCCATCACGTTAGAATATGCTGCAGGATATTTTACAGCATCCATACCAATTCCAAAAAAACCATTACCTGAAGCAGCTAGCATAACAGTTGTACCATCCGATACAAGATTATCTACAGCAGTTTGAAGTCCAGTCCAGCCATTACTATATCCCCAAGAGCAGCTGACAATATCTGGATCGTACCAAGCGTGTAGTAACTCTAGAGCCCACTGATAACAAAATTCACCAGCTTCATTATCTTTGTAGTCGACTACGATTAAGTTTGCATAAGGAGCCATCCTTAGGAATGTTCCTACTGTTCCTGTGCCATGGTCTCGGCCATCATAGACTCCAACTTTCTGGGAAGAATCATGTGAATAGTCACTATAAGATGTCCATTCGTTTACAGAGTCAATGTAGGTGTTAGTTGCTTCATAATGATATTCCCAGTGACCAAAAATCCACCATCCAACGAATTCTTTCCACCAATTGATATCAATATACGATATTGGGCGTAAAGTTCCATCAGGTCTATACATCAAATCTTCATGAGCATGAACACCTGTATCAACAATTGCAACAGTTAAACCTTCTCCTGGTCTGGTCATGCCTATTTTGTCAATCCAATTGTGGCCTTTGTCCACGTTAACCATTTCATAAGCTGTATCATCATCATATCCTGGTATTGCAGCTAGTTCAACAGAGGGACTAGCGTTTTTTTCAGAATCAACTCTATGAACAATTTCTGCATAGTTCCCAGTGATATATGATGATAAAACCTCATATGAGTCTTTATTTGCTACAAACCCAGTTTGTTCTGTGTTTGTTTGTTTTGAATGTGAAAAATCATTCATCATTAGCTCATTTGTTGAGAATTTTGTGTTTTTCACATCGAGTATAATAGTGCTATATAATATAATTTAAGGTTCTGTTTTTACCAACAATAATATAAACATGCATGTAAGAATTAGCATCTAGAGAATTGTAGGGTTTAAGGAGATAATACCACTTATAGCCTATAAATTCAAAATCCAATAATGCTTTTGTCTGATATTTTTCATACTTTTTGGCTAATGTTCTGGGTTTAACTACTCGCATGGTAGTTTCATTAATAGGTGCTAATGTGCCTTTTCTTATTAAAGCATTTAATTCATCTCTGGTAAAAATAACGTTACAAAGAGGAATTTTCCGATTGTCCGATTAAATGCCCTTATTTTTCAGATGATTACAGCATAAACCCCCAACATGATTCTGATACCCTAGACCAAGTCGCCACCCAAATTCATATCAGAAAGTATCAAGGTTTTTAGAAGAAGTAAAAGGACATTTCATAGGAAGTTTTGAAAAGATAAAGGAAAAAATCGGATAACAAACTTTAAGAGGCGTTTCTCATACGCTCCCAATAGTTCCGCAATCATCACATTTAAGTAACTTTTTTCGCACAAAATATCGCAGAATGATGGGGATGAGATCAACAAAAAAATTAATATTGAGAATGAAAAACTCTTGTAAAAAGATTGAGAACCGGAAAGCTAATTTTACAATTATGCTATTAGTTTTTACTATTTTAACTTTCTCACCTGTAGTTCCCGCAAGTTCAAATGGTACAGGGAGTATCCCAGTTAGTTGGGATATTAATTTCTCCTTAGTTGACAATGGTTCGATTGACCTCATTATTAACTTTGAAGTTAAGTCAGGACACGATCCTGTTTACAACCTTGCCCCGGGAGATAAGGTCTACGTAACAAACAATATCACTAGAGGTTCAAGCTATATTAATGTGAGCTTGTTTAACTTAGGTACGTTCTCGGATTTAGAAGGAAACTATATTGTTCCCTTGGATTCATTTCTTGCTAATGTTTCCATACCCGTTCCAGAAGCTTCAGCTAATATCCCACTCATGGGTAATGTAACTGCCTATTTAGAATTTTTTCTGGGATTACGCATTCGATCAGAAAAATCGGGTTCTGGAACCTCTGGTGGAGGAGGGGTAACCTACGAATTTCTTATAGTGGAATCGAATGAAATATACGGATTCGAGATTCCTGATAGCACGAGTAACGGTGATTTGATCGTTGTTGAAACAACTTTTTGGTTGATGATCTGGGAATTAGGAATTGTTTTGAAAGTTGATAATACCTCTGTTTTAACTCTCGATCCAGAGAATATTCAAGAATCATGGCCAGCTTCTACCACCCTATCACAAAATATAGAGGTAGGTCTGTCCAAACCAACTCCAGCTTTTGAGGCTTTTCTCCTGATACCTGTTTTCACACTCTTAGTGGTAATCAGCAAATACAAGGAGAATAAGAAGGACTAGACGAAAATGATTCCAGTGTTAATCTCCAAGTAATTCTTTTTTATGTTCAATAGGGGACTTCCAAATAATTACTCCAAGAGCTGATTAAAAAAAACGAAATTGTTAATTTGAATACCCGTCGGGGCATATTTCATGGTATATATTCAAAATTACACTTTTTTTTAGAATTATTCGTGATCAATTTATCATTCAGTTTATTTGATTTGTATTGGAATTCATTTATTTTGGGCCAGACCCCCCTGCATTTGGGGGTATCATTGATATTTAACCTTGAGTAAGTCATTCATATATCCAAGTCCTCGATACTAAAATTGAATTTGACTCGTTTTGCAATTTCTTCATCTTGTTGAGTTATCTTATAGTCATCAGGGACATAAAAGATTTTAGACGAACGAATTCGCCCTCCTAATCCTAACCATGCTGTAATGAATAGCCCTATTAAGTATGCTACAAAAAAGAGCGTTGCTACAAAAACTGCCATGAAAAAATCTCCATACCGCCACACTAGATCAATCGTGACAATCATATAAATGAATACTGAGATATATATCCAATGTCGTTTGATCTGAAAGTTTACAAACATTGAATGAAAGATGTAATAATAATC